>CAYJGE010000024.1:0-27859 GCA_964369835.1 uncultured Mailhella sp. | reverse complement strand
AGCCGTAAGGCGTTTTTGGTTGGTTCAAAAAAACGTGGTTTTCCCCCTCAAAAAAATTAATTATATAAAATTTTATAACATTATAATGGAGAAATTATGAAAGAAGTAAACCAAGAATTACAAGAAAAAATGGTAGCTTACCTTGAAGAAAACAGTGCAATGATGCTTTCAGGTCTTGCCAAAGAATTTGAAATCAATGATTTTGAAGTTGCCAAAAATTTACCCTATGAAATGTGCGCCATTGCCAAACCTGAAGATTTTGATAAAATTTGGGAAGGAATTTGCCAATGGGAAAAGTGTACCTTTTTAATGATACATTTGGGCACAGTTTTAGAAATTCAAGGTAAACTTGGCGAAGGTAAGTATGGACATGGATATTATAACCTAAGCCATAGCAATGGTTCAAGCATAGCAGGACATATTAAAGTTGATGATATTAAGGGTATTGCCTTTGTTTCCTTACCATCTAAGAAATTTGAAAGCATGCACATTGCTTTCTTTAATCAAGACGAAGAAATGAAATTTGCTGTATTTATGGGCAGAGATGAAAATAAAAATCTTTTCGCACAGGCAAAAGAAAATTTCTATTCCATGAAAAAAGAATTATGTTAATTTTAATGAGGTAAGTTTATGAAGTCTTTAGTCGTTTATTCTTCCAAAACCGGAAATACAAAAATGGTTGCTGAAGCCATTTATGAAGTTATGCCAAACCCAACTTTAACTGCAATTGAAGAAGCTTCAAATTTTGAAAGCAACATTGATGAATTTGATATTATTGCCATTGGTTACTGGGTGGACAAAGGTCTACCCGACGCCAAAGTTTTAGATTATTTTAAAACTTTGAAAAACAAAAAAATCATTGTATTTGGTACATTAGGAGCCTATCCGGACTCAGACCATGCCAAGGACTGCATAAAAAAAGCTGAAAGTTTGGCAATCAATGAAGAAGAACTTGGCGAAAATAAAAATACTGTGCTTGGTTCTTTCATTTGTATGGGCAAAGTTGATCCAAAACTACTTGAAATGATGGCAAAAAAAATGAGTGCCCATCATCCCATGACAGAGGAAAGAAAACAAAGAATCGAAGAGGGTAAAAAACACCCCGATGAAAATGATTTAAACAATGCAAAACAATTTGCCAAAGATTGCCTTGCAAAAATCTAAGATGATTTGAATACAAATTATTGTTAAGTCATGACCGCCCCTTCAAGGGGCGGTTTGATTTATATAAACGAAAACAGAGCATTTTCAATAAAATTTATAATATATAAATTATTGGAAACGCTCTGTTTTATAAGTTGACATCACAACTGTCAATTTTTACTTCATGAAAAAATATAGATATTGATTATAAATGCTATTTTATTTTTTAGATAAAAAACCAATCGATTTAAAAAGCATAATTTAGAAATTTGTGAAAATTATAAGAGTTAAAGTATTTAATATGGATATTTTTTGTTTTTTATTATAAAAAATAATATTTTCAACTAAAATTATTACTACTGATTTTAGCACTATTAATGTTAGCATGATTATTTGTATTAATATTACTATTCATACATTGATTTAAATTTTCCAAAAATTGTACATTATTTACTGTATGAAAAACAAACTTGCGAAGTTTTGTAAATGTTTCATCGTCAAGAAAATGTTCAATATCACAAGAGATTTTTTCAGCTTTTTCAGACTCAATGCTTAAAATTGTAGTAAAAAATTCAAGTAGAACATTATGTTTATGTATAATGTTACTTGCTACTTTACGCCCTTTATCGGTAAGGTGAATAAATTTATAGGGAAGATATGTTATATAACCAAGTTTTTGCAAGGTTTTTAAAGCACTTGTAACGGTTGATGCCGAAACCTCTGCTTTTTGAGCTATATTTCCTGTTCTGGCTGCACCTTCTTTGTACTCTTCCACAAAAATAATTTCTAAATAATTTTCTAAAGTTGGAGATAATTTTTCTTCAACAGTATCAATCTCTTTCATGCTTCATCCTTTATGTTTTTATTTTTCAAATATAAAGAATTTAAAAAATTATAGTTTATAAAGTATATTTTTTTTTTACTATTTGCAAGTATAAAATATATTATTTATATCACACTGATATTATTGAATAATGCATTAGACAAAAATATAAACAATCTTCAAAATTCCAATTAAGCTGACATTTTAAATTTAAATAAATCATTAAAATTCAAATCTGTAAGAATTAAGCATAATTTATGTTTATTTCTTACAGATTCTTTTATTAATTATAAGTTAACATTTCTAATATCCCTTAATCTAATTTATATGAAATAGGGACTTTTAATGTTAATGCTTTGCCATAATAATTTGATATTTTAAAACCCATCACTTTTTGACCCAATTTATCTGTTGCATTTTCCAAAATTTTTGCACTGTTTCCTTGCACAACCTGTGTTTGAACAACTGTTCCACTTGCATCAATTTTTACAATTAAATGAACTATGCCTTCAGTACCACTTCGCTTAGCGGCCTTTGGATATTTCTTATTTTTTTCCAGAGCATAAAGTAATTGACCTAGGGCATGCTGTTTCCCCTTACGATCTTCATCTCCTGCCACTTGAACAGCTTTATTTGAACTTGCATTATTATCGGCATCAGCATTCTGTTGATTTGATTGAGCTACTTCTTTTTGTTCAGGTTTAGGTTCAGGCTTGGGCTCAGGCTTGGGTTCGGGCTTGGGCTCAGGTTTAGGTTCAGGTTCAGGCTTTGGTTCAGGTTTTGGTTCAGGCTTGGGCTCAGGTTTAGGTTTGGGCTTTGGTTCGGGCTTGGGCTCAGGTTTAGGTTTGGGCTGAGGTTTTATTCTTTGAGTTGGTTCAAAAATTACAAAATCAGATTGTTCGGCTATGATTTTTTCCATTTCAGGTTTTTTAAAGAATGGGTTTTCATAAACAAATTCCATGATAATTTTTTCATCTTCCTTTTGCATACTTGCCTGTTGAGTGGCAATAATCAAAAGATCCTTTGTTTGATACAATAAAGCAACAACAACCACTATAACCAACAACATTAGTAACCTAGAAATATTATTACTTTTATGCAAATATCTTTGATCAAAGTAATGATAGATATAATCATTCCTTAGGTTCTGTACTGATGACAAAGCGTCCCTCTCTTTCTTTTTTGGCAACATCAATAACATTTACAAAAGATTGAAATGGTGCATCCTTATCAACAAAGATGTTTAATAAAGTTTCCTTAGACTGATTTAATAGGGAAACAAGTTCATCCGTATTGATTTCTTTATCTTTATAATAAATTTGCCCTTCCTTTGTAATTGAAATTAAAATTTCTTTATTTTTCTTTTCAAGACCTTTCGATTGTTCTGATTTTGGCAAAATCACTTCAAGAACAGGTTTGGTAAAGGTTGTTGTCATAATAAAGAAAATTAATAACATGAATACAACGTCAATCAATGGTGTTAAATCAACACTGATATCATCATCAATATTATTTGAAAATAAGTCCATAATATACCTTACTGATTAATTCAGTATTTTTTATTTATCTGTTAAAAACTTGAACAGCTTGATAACTATATTCAATGGCTTCAATATGAAAGCCCTTAAAATTCAATAGAAGGTAATAATATAACATTAACATGGGAATTGCGATGGATAGCCCCATGGCAGTTGTAAGTAATGCTTCCCAAATTCCACCGGCCAAAACAGTGGCATCGGGGCTTGCTTCATTGGCTATGGCTTGAAAAACATCCACCATTCCAAAAACAGTGCCTAAAAGACCAAGAAGTGGGGCAACAATTGTAATTAATCGTATCCAATAAAGGTTTTTACTGATTGATTCAAAATTTCTATGAAATAAATAAGCCACTTCTGCTCTAATATCAGAAGAATGTTTACAATGGTTTCTTGCCACATCGCAAATAATAGCAAGAAGTGGGTTTTGTGAAACACAAGACATTTCCTCGTCATCGCCTTTACTTGCCATCATAATTCTAAAATTTTTCTTAAAATTTTTCCTGACAAGTTTAATATAAAGTATGCTTTTTATTCCCAGATATGTACCATATAAGGCAAAAAATACCAGAATAAGCCCGGCAGGGCCAACTTGATTATAAAAGTTATAAAAACCTTCCATTAAAAATACTCCAAATTTAAATTAAATAAATTTATTTTTTTAGCAATAAAACTTTTAATTATGAAAGTCAATTTTATTTTTATTTTTTAAAAAAATTATATTATTTTTTTAAAATTGTTTTAAATATATAAAATTTTTTATCATAATATATTTAAATATTAGACTAATAATAATTAATACCAATAAATTTCCAATAAAATTTATTTTGAAATTTATTTTCATTGACTTCTGATAAAAAATTAATTAGATAGCACTAAATTTAATATAAATTTTTATGAATAAAAATTTTTGAGGTAACTAAAAAATGCAAGCCGATGAAAAACAAATGAAGAAAGCCGGGATAAATGACCCACACGCCACAGCCAGACATGGTCATGGTCTGTCAAATAATGGTGACATTACTCAGTACTTTGCCAAAGAAAATGTAGATCCGTTAACCCATGCTTTTGAAGGTAAAATTGCTGTTCACCCCGGTGTTGGAGGAAATAAACTTTCCGATAATGAAATGGTAAGCATTGCAAATGAATTATCAAATAAAGTAAGAAATGGAAAAAGTGTTGCCTATATACATGTTCCGTTCTGTGAAACACATTGTCTTTATTGTGGATTTTATAATAAAGGCTATAATAAAGATTTTAGCAAAAAATATACAGATACATTAATTTCTGAAATTGAACTATGGAAAGGACGTGAAATTTATAATTCACCCATTCATGCCGTTTATTTTGGAGGTGGTACACCAACCTCTCTTGAAGCCAATGACTTAGAACGTATGTTAAAAACATTACGTGAGCATTTACACCTTGCCAACGACTGTGAAATTACCATTGAAGGGCGTTTACATAATTTTGGACAAGACAAAATTGAAGCATGTCTTAAAGGCGGAGCCAATCGTTTTTCCATTGGTGTACAAACCTTTGATACAGAAATTCGTAAACTCATGGGTAGAATTGCCGACCAAGAAACAGCCTGTAAACAACTTGAAGTATTAAAGTCCTATGATCAAGCCGCTGTAATAATTGACTTGATTTATGGGTTCCCAAAACAAAGCATGGAAAAATGGCTTAATGATATTAAAATAGCTCAATCATTAAACCTAGATGGGGCTGATTGTTATCAGCTAAATACCTATGGCATGACACCTTTAGGCAAAGCCATCAAGGAGGGCAAAATGGAAGCCGGGGCAGATATACCCATGCAAGCCAAAATGTTTGAAGCCTCTGTTCTTGCCATGCAGTCGGAATTTTATCGTCGTCTTTCCATGAGTCATTGGGCAAGAACCACAAGAGAACGTAATTTATATAATCTTTATACCAAGGGTGTTACAGAGGGCTTATTTTTTGGCCCCGGTGCAGGCGGAGCTTTACATAATCATTTTCTGATTAACCAGTCCAATGTGGAAAAATGGACAGAACTTGTCGAAAATAAAGTAAAACCGGTAATGCAAATTCAAAAATATTCTGATAATCAAAAAATGTATAAACGCATTGCGGAAAATATGGAACAAGGACGACTTGATTTTAAAGCCATTAAAAATGAATTTGGAAAAGATATTTATAATATGATTGCCATCATTGTTGAACAATGGACAAATGTTGGATTGGTAAATTTAGCCAATGAAAAAATGGTGCTAACCATGGCAGGGCAATTTTGGCAAGTCAATTTGTCTCAAATAATATTACATAGAATTAAATGCCTTTTGGAAATTTAATTCATGACTGAGGATAACAAGAAAGAGATATTTTATGACAAACAAGATATTTCTAGCAAGTTTTTTTGTTTAATTTATTATTATAAATTTAGGAGTTTTTGGTGAAAAATCTTTTAAAGTTCATAGCAGTATGCTTTGTTCTAAACTTTATGATTCCTGCTAAGTCCATGGCAGATGAAATTTCAAACGCTGAGGAAATACTTGAAATTGATGACACTATGTTAGAAAGTGTTGATATGGAAACAGAAGAAATAATAGTCAGTGCCACAAGGGTTGAAAGAGAACTTATGGACGTCCCCATGTCTGTAAGTGTAATAACTCAAGAGGATATCAAAGAAAATCCTTCAACGAATATTGCAAACTTATTGAAAGATATTCCAGGTGTTATGGTGGACGAAGGAACTAATCCAGGTTTAGTACGTGTTTCTATTCGAGGAGAAGAAGCTGAACGTACCCTTATTCTTATTGATGGACAAAGAATTTCTGATCAAAAATCTATGAGTGGTGCTGCTATAATGATTAACCCTGCTAATATTGATAGAGTAGAGGTAATCAAAGGGCCATCTTCTGTACTTTATGGTTCAGATGCTATTGGTGGTGTACTAAATATTATAACCAAAAAAAATTCTGATGATGTTGTTTCCGGTAATGTTAGTCTAGGCTATTTTGGTGCTTATGATGGTTTTACTCAAAGTGCCAATATGTATGGTTCGAAAAATGGTTGGGAATATAATTTGATGGCAAGCAATGGTCACTATGGAGATAAAAAGACTCCTTTTGGTAATATGCCAAATACTGGTTTTGATGAACAGGACTTCCGTGGTAATATAAGCTATGATTTTAATGAAATGCTAACAGTTGGAGTAATGGCAAGCTATTTTAGAAGTGAAAGTGGAACTTCTGCTTTTAGCGCAGACAATAAAAATTTCACAGATCCAATAGCTACTATGGACTTAGATCCTTGGGAAGTTACAAAAACCGGTGCATTTTTAGAAGCAAAAAATATTACTAATTATCTTACAAGAGTAAGAGCTGACGTATATTATCAAACTGTACATAAGAATTTTACTAACCATTTTAGTCCTGCATCTTCCTACATTTTTCATGGCGTAACAAAAAGTGATTTAAATACAATCGGAGCCTCACTTCAAACAGACTGGTTATTAGGGGATAATCATTATCTTATTGCAGGTTATGAATTTTATTATGACACACTGGACTCTACCGATCCAACAACTGAAACAATTAATATGGGAAGAATGGGAACTTTTACAACATCTAATATTGCTGAATCTGAAAGTAGTCAAATGTCAAATGCTTTTTATTTGGCAATGGAAAGCACTTTGCCTGCTGACTTCACTTTGCACTACGGAGTAAGATATACTCATGTTAAAACCGAACTGGATAGTTTTAGCAGAAAAGGTTCAGAGTTGACAATGAGCATGGGGTCTCCTGCAATCACTCCATTTTCTGATATAAAAAGTAGCGAATCAGAAACAGATTCAAGACCAGTGTTTAACATTGGGCTCGTATGGACAGGTATAGATAATTTAGCACTAAGAGCAAGTTGGGCACAAGGATTTAGAGCTCCAACTCTTTCTGCTCGTTATGTGGAAGCCGGTATGATGGGTGGTATCATTTACCCAAATGAAGATCTAGATGCTGAAACATCTGATAATTTTGAAATTGGTGCTCGCTATAATAATAATGGTTATGTTATTGATTTGGCGGCTTTTTATTCTATGGTTGATGATTATATTACCACTGAATCAATTCCTGGAAGTTCATCAGATGCAAGATATATTAATGTTGGTAAAGCAAATACTTATGGTTTAGAAGCTAGTATGCGCTATGATTTTGAAAATGGATTTTCTCCTTATGTTTGGGCAACAATAATGCGTCGTGAGTATGACTATGAAAATGGAATAAAAACATATGATTCAGGAACTCCACTGCTTTCAGGCAGAGCAGGTTTAATGTATCATGTAAAAGGTTTATATAATGATACACTAGACATTAATGCAAATTTTTATGTAAGCGGACAAACAGGGAGTGATAGAAAATCATCTAGCGGTGAAATTAGTCATTATGATGGTTTTGCAACTCTTAATCTAGGTATTGGAGCAGATATAGGTAAAAATAAAAATTGGAATATCCAAATGGAGCTTCTTAATCTTTTAAATAGAACATATTATATTAATTCTAATGGCGATAATGACGACATTCCCGAAGCAGGTATTAACGCCAATTTAAAACTAACCTATAAATTTTAATTTTCATGCTCTATGTTAATATGGTAATTACCATGTTAACATAGAGCTTTTATCTATTAATAACCTTTATATATAATTAAGTTACCAGGGCAATCCATGTTAAAAATAATAAAACAAAAATTTATAAACTCACAAGCATTTAAATTTACAGTCCAAGACCTTGTGGTTATTGGTGTTTTTAGTGCGGCAGCCAAGATTTCCACCATGCTTGTAACCATCATGGGCGGAGGTCCAAACCCCATTGGTTTTATGGCAAAGAATTTAATCTATACAACCATGCTTGTTATAATGATTTATCGAGTCAGAAAGCCCGGGACATTATTATTATTTACTTGCATCAATATCATCATCAGTATGCTTTTACTTGGTGCAAGTGTCACCCTTTTACCTACAGCCTTTGCCGCGGCGTTAATGGGTGAGCTTTTAGTATTAATTACGGGTGGAATAAATAAACCTTGGGGGCCTGTGCTTGCCGTGGGTATTTATGATTTAGCATTTAAAATTTTTTCCCTTGGGGTTTCCTATTTATATGCAAGGGAAAATCCTGCCATGATGATGGCAATTATTCCTATTGTTGCCATTGGTTATATTGGTTCACTTATTGGGCTTTATACAGGCACAAAATCGGTTAAGGAGCTTTGTCATGCAGGCATTATCAGATAAATTATCTTCAAAATCTTCTTTAAAATCTTCCTCAACCTTATTGGAAAACACCAATACTTTGGCAAAAATTGGCATTAGTTTTTTAGCTTCAATCATTACCATAATTTTAAGTAGCCCCGAAAGTCTTGGTTTTTTATTTTTAGCTTCATTTTGCTATGCTTTTTTTGTTCCCAAGCTAAAATATATTTTTTATGCCTATATTTTTGCAAGCATTATGTATGCCATTGCAAATTTTTTTGGTTATTTAATGAGTTTAATTACTCCCATTCCTTTTAATTTTTCAGCTTTAATGGTGCCGTTTTTAAGGCTTTTAATCATGTTAAATGTAATCATGCCTTTAGCTTTCAGCACCAAAATTCAAAATATTTTAACAGCATTGAAATCTTTACATCTTCCCTTTATTATTTATTTGCCTGCGGCTGTAATGATTAGATTTATACCAACATTTTTAAATGATATAAAACAAGTTTCCGAAACCCTCAAAATCAGAGGTTATAAATTAAGCGTGGGTGAAACCATGCGTCACCCCTTAACCATGGTTAGATTTTTATTTACCCCTCTAATGTTTCGTTCTTTAAAAACATCGGAGGAGCTTGGCATTGCAGGTGAACTGAAAGGCATGACTGCCAAAACTGTTATGACAAGATATAAGGTTGAAAAATGGAATAAAAATGATAGTATTTTATTGATTGTTACAGCACTGGCTGTGGCTATTTCCATTTTAATTGAAATTTATTTGGGTACAGAAATGACAGGCGGTCATAGATAGAAACATATGCACAATTCATTGTGCAAGGTTTCATGGAGTGTTTACACAGTAAACACGACCGACAAAAGATTTTTTGGCAAGAATAGGCAAAACCACGTTTTTGCCGTTAAGAGATTTCCCTAAAAAATCTTTTGGACGTGCCTTTTACCTCTGCACAAAATTCGTAAAAAAATCAAACACCGTCCCAAAAACAATAATTTTGTATAAAAAAATAATTATACAGAGGTATCTAAATAATGATAAAATTTGAAAATGTAACCTATTCTTATTCACATCAAGAAAATATAGCTGTTAAAAATATTAATTTGGAAATTGCTTCGGGAAAAATAGTTCTTTGCACAGGGGCAAGCGGTTGTGGTAAAACCACATTGATGCGACTTGCCAACGGACTTTGCCCCCAACATTACAAGGGAAAACTTGAGGGAAATGTTAGTATTTTTGATAAAAATACCAAAGATTGCCCAATTAATGAACTTTCCTTGACCGTGGGAACTCTTTTTCAAGACCCGGAACAACAATTTTTTGCATTAACAGTTAATGATGAAATGGCCTTTAGTCATGAATGTAGGGCTGTTGAGCCAAGTTTAATTGAAGAAAAAATTGAAAATGCTTTAACAAGTTTTTCCATCTCACATATCAGAAACTCTTCAATCCATGAACTTTCAGAAGGGCAAAAACAAAAGGTTGGTTTGGCAACTCTTTATTCACAAAACCTAAAGGCTCTAATCCTAGACGAACCAACAGCCAATTTAGACCCTGAATCAACCCTTGATTTAGCTAAGAAGTTAGTTGAATTAAGAGCAGAAGGTATGGCTATTTTTGTGGTTGATCATCGCCTTTATTGGCTTGAAAATATTGTCGATGAGGTAATTATCATGAGCAAGGGAAAAATAAAAGAAAGAGGTGATTTTTCCATTCTTTATGATGATGAACTTAGAAATAAATATGGGCTCAGAGAAGCAAGCGTTCAAGATAAAAGAAATTCTTTACCCTTGGCAAATGAAGAAAATTATACAAGCGAGGGACTTTATATCAATAAATTAACCTTTGGATATAAAAACAAAGATTTAATTTTTGATAATAAAAAAACCTATCTTGGCAAAGGAATTACGGCTTTAATCGGTGATAATGGAACAGGTAAAACCACTTTGGCAAGAATTATGACAGGATTAAATAAGGTTCAAGAGGGTGAATTTCATTTAAATGGAAATAAAATTGAACAAAAGGATTTAATCAAACATATAGGCATAGTTTTACAAAATGCCGATCATCAATTACAAATGCGAACAGTTTTGGAAGAAATTCAAACTTGTTTTATCTTGGCAGACCAATTCAATTCAAATAAAAGAACAAGATTTAAGATCAAAGCCGAGGCTTTTACAGAAAAATCTTTAGAATTACTGGATAAACTGGGGCTAAAAGACTTAGCAAAGCGCCACCCTCAATCCCTTTCAGGCGGTGAAAAGCAAAGACTTATCATTGCCTCTGCCCTTGCTAAAAATCCAAGTGTATTAATTTTAGATGAACCCACCAGTGGGCTTGATGGCTTAAATATGCTTAGAATAAAAACTGCACTTGAACAATTTTCCGAGCTTGGAACATGTATTTTAGTTATAACACATGACCTTGAACTAATTGCTAAATCATGTAATTTTGGCATAAAACTACCATTATAAAAGACTATCCACCACTGTTCGGATAACTTTCTTGAAAGAAGAACCCACCCACGTGATTCCGGATTGAGGGGGAAAACCACGTTTTTTTGAAAAAAACGAGTTTTCCCCCCTCAAACGTAAGCAATCGCTCCCCCCCCTTCCTTAAAAAACATTTTTCAAACATATTGTTATATAAATCGTTTTAAGGATATTTTATTTTTAAGTATATTTCACAAGCGGATTGACGTGTGTACAATTTAAAAAACATAAAAATTTAATTTGACAATTAAAAAAAAACATACTAGCTTAAACTAAACTTGATAAATAGTAATCTGCTTCCACTACTACTAGAATAGCTTTCAGTGTATAATATCTTTATATTATACATAAAATAAACACGTTCCACTTACTATATCAAATACACTCTCAATAAATTCATTATTTACCATATTCTAAATCTTAAAACAAGCTTATTTTAAAATAATATTCGCTCATTAATGTTCGAATAATTTTTAATATATAATATGTTTGCATCATTTGTTTTTCTATAATTATATTTCATCTTTACAGATAATAATTATAAAATTTATGATAATTCTATAAACTTTATTTTTTAGAAAGTAAAAACGATTGATTATATTTGAGGGGGATACCCCATATAACTTCCTATTTCAAAAGTACAGTTTTAGCATGGTTTTAATTTCTAACATTAAATAACATATCAATAAATCAAATAATTATATTATTATTTGACAAAATATTTTTTCAGGAAGGGAGGAGTTTTTCCCTCCCAAGAAAAGTTAACCAAACACTAAATGCATTTTTTTTCTTAACCTAGTATCTAACAACTAAGGAGTTTTATTATGTATTGTAATCAGTGTGAACAAAGAGCAAAAGAAGTCGCCTGTGAAAAAATAGGTGTGTGTGGAAAAAAACCTGGTACAGCTCAAATCCAAGACAAGCTGGTCTATGCTTTGCGTCTTTTGGCACAAACAAGCCTTAAAGCAGACAGTAAAGGTATGACTGATGTTCAGGTGGATACTTTTATCGCCAGAACACTTTTCAAAACCTTGACTAATGTGAATTTTGATGACACCGCTTTGCAAAGCTGTTTGGAAGAATGTGTTATTATACGCAAAAAAATTGCTGAAAAATTGGGTTGCTCACCTCAATTTAGCCCCGAGGCCATTGAGAAAGCAATGGACGATGTGCAAAATAATGCATGGTCAATGAATGCTATGTCTGAAGATGTGAATGTCAATTCCCTAATGCAAATACTTCTTTATGGCACCAAAGGCGTGGCGGCCTATGCCGATCATGCAGCAATCTTGGGACAACATGATACAAGCGTCTATACTTTCATTAAAAAAGCCTTGGCCGCAGGTTTGCCAGACAAGCAAGGCCATGTGGAAAATCGCACTTTGCAAGATTGGATAAATCTTGTAGTGGAATGCGGTCATGCTAATTTGCGTGCCATGGAGCTTTTAGAGAAAGGTAATACTGAACATTTTGGGCATCCTGAACCCACACAAGTTCCTCTTGGGTATAAAAAAGGTAAGGCTATTGTGATTTCAGGACATGATTTATTGGACTTATATCATTTATTACAACAAACAGAAGGCAAAGGCATATTTGTTTACACTCACGGAGAAATGCTGCCGGCCCACGGCTATCCAAAACTTAAAGCCTTTCCTCACTTTGCAGGAAACTTTGGTTCAGCGTGGCAAAACCAAAGCAAGGAAATGGCAGATTTTCCGGGTGCGGTGCTTTTTACCACCAACTGTATTCAAAACCCGGGTAATCATGGGGATAAAATCTTTACTACCGGAGCTGTGGGATATCCGGAAATAGAACACTGTCCTCAAGGAGATTTTTCAAAGGTTATCGAAAAAGCTTTAAGTATGGATGGTTTTACCGAAGATATAAATAAAGGGCAAGTAACTGTTGGTTTTGGACGTAAAACTCTGCTTGATGCAGCGCCGACCGTGCTTGATGCGGTAAAAAGTGGCGCTTTAAGACATATATTCCTTGTGGGTGGCTGTGACGGCGCCAAACCGGGGCGTAATTATTATACGGAATTTGTCGAAAAAAGCCCAAAAGACACACTTATCCTGACCCTTGCCTGTGGGAAATTCAGATTTTTTGATAAAGATTTAGGAACACTGGGACCTTTTCCCCGATTACTTGACTTGGGACAGTGTAATGATGCTTATGCCGCTGTACAGGTAGCACTAGCTCTTGCTGAGGCTTTGGACTGTTCGGTAAATGATTTACCTTTGTCCTTGGTTTTGTCTTGGTATGAACAAAAAGCGGTATCTGTTTTACTTACATTACTGGCTCTTGGTATAAAAAATATACGTCTTGGCCCATCTTTGCCATCATTTATTTCACCTGATGTTTTGCAAGTTCTTATTGATAAATGGCAGATTCAACCTATTACCACTGCTGAAGAGGATCTTAACACACTACTGTTAGGCTAATTTTTCTTGGGGAGGGGAAACCCACGTAATTTCGGATTGAGGGGGAAAACCATGTTTTTTTGAACCAACCAAAAACGCCTGCGGCTGGGCGAGTTTTTCCCACTCAAACTCCCCCTTTCCTTAAAAAATATTTTTTCAACAATAATATAAATATTTTGATTTATTTATATTTTACTAAATTTAAAAAATCAAAAACCATACCAAAATTGTGATTTTTGAAAACCGAAATGGCGTGGGAAACCCCAGAGTCAACACATCTAAATTTTTTAAAAGGGATGAACCTAATTTTTGCCTACAAAAATGGGGTTCACCTCTCAAGAAAGTTATCCGAACGCTACCGGGATAAATTGGAAAATTAAATTATTATTTTTACATTTTTAAACTTTCTATTTCAAATGTGTTGGTACATATTCCATCATTTTCATCAACAAATTGTATATCACGATATATTATATCAACTATAATTGTTTATATGTTTTACAAAATCTAAATATAAAGTATAATACATAATTATTCTTATTTTTTATAATCTACTCTACTAAATCTTTTAATTGAATATGATCCCATTTAAAATTTTCACAAGCTGTAATTTTATATTTATCCTTATGCAGTCGCAAATCTATTGGTTCTAGACTTGAAAAAGTGTATTTTCCACCTCTTTTTGTAAGCTCTAAAACTTTTGGAGACAATAAATCGTCTTTATTGTTTTCACAAACAATTGCAAATTGAGTAGCATTAATTTTTACTAAAGTTCCAATAGGATATACTCCGAAACACCTAATAAAAAGTTCTGTAATTTCAGGTGGAAACGCTAAATTTTTTTGAGTATAGATATAAGCGGCTGTTTTATTTTGAGGGATTGCTTTTTTATAGGCTCTTTCACTGGTTAAAGCATCATAAACATCAGAAATTGATATAATACTTGCAAAAGGGTGAATTTCATTTTTGGATAATTTTCTTGGATAACCTGTTCCGTCATATCTTTCGTGATGTTCAAGTATTGCTTTATAAACATTGGTTGAAAGTTCAATATTATCTTTTAATATTTCTAAAGCATAAATTGGGTGCATTTGCATTATTTTAAATTCTGCACTGGATAATTTACGAGGAGCATTTAATATTTCCAATGAAATTTTTTGTTTACCAAGATCATGTAATAAAGCGGCCAAGGTTATTTCCCGTATTTCTTCCTGAGAATAGCCTAAAAAATTTGCAAAAATTGAACTTAATAATGCAACATTAATGGAATGAAAATAGGTATAAGCATGGGCATCTTGCAAACCTTTCATGCATAATAGGGCTGTTGGATGTTTTACTACACTTGAAGTTATATTGTCCACAACACTATTAAGCTCTGAAATGGGCGGAACTTCTCCTGCCCTGATATTATCAAAATATAGTTCTATCGCCTGCTTTGAATTATTATAAAAATCTTTACTTTGTTTTATTTCTTTAAATAATAAAGCACTTTGAACAGATGGCGGAATATGATCCTTTTTAATCCATACTTCACGAACACCAAGATTTAATAATTTATCGATATCATTTTGATTATTTATTAAATAGAAGAGAGAATGAGAATTTTGACTTGCTCCTTGCAGTTCAGGAACAACAACTCGCATTGAAGTTTGCAATACATCATTTGGTATTTTTCTGTAATCTTGACGAATCAGTTTTTTTTCTAAATCACTTAAATTTTCGTCAAGACCACCTGTCATATCAATTGCATTATTAGCCATATAATATTCTTTTTTTTTGATTAAGTCTAAAAATAAGTTAATAATAATTAACCATTATGTTTTTATAAAGTATTTTTATAAAAACATAATCTATTTATATCTATAATAAAAAACTATGGTTTCAGTAAAAATTAACTACCATAATTTAATGTTATTGGCAACTATTTATATAATTAAAAATTAAAAACTAAGAACTAAACACATAGTTTTTTAAGTGTTTCCATAAATTAATCACTTCTATAGTGGCAACCCACACTATTTTTATTTCTTAGAGCAGATTGAGTTATTAAATAGGCTGTTTGACAACCATGAAATAGTTTAATTAAAGGGATTGATAATGGCGTATACCTATAAAAATCATGTAAATGCCCTGAAAGATCTCTTAAATCATCAAAAGCTCTTTTTAGTCTACTTTCTGTTCGTAATACTCCGACATAGTTCCACATAATATTATGAATACTTGCCCAGTCCTGAGCAAGTAAAGCAGGATCATCATTGCGTTCATTTCCTGTATGTTCCCAATCAGGAATAGAGTCAAATAATTTTTCATCAACAAAATCAAAACAATTATTTTTTACAGAATTATTTTTATCCATTTCCATACATAACAAAATATTATCTGAAATATCATTACCTGCGGAAAAACCCCAAAGAACGGCTTCTAAAAGAGATGTACTTGCCAAACGATTGGCCCCATGAATACCGGTGCAACTACATTCTCCAACTGCATATAAATTATCTAAAGTTGTTTTACCTTTCAAATCAACCAAAATTCCACCACAAAAATAGTGGGCAGCAGGTACAACAGGAATTAAATCTTTTCTTATATCAATTCCTAATTTCAAACAACTTTCAAAAACCGTCGGAAAACGTTTTGTAACATCACAATGTAATTTTGTTGCATCTAAATAAACATTTTTAATATCAAGCTTGAGCATTTCTGATATTATGGCTTGAGATACAATATCGCGTGGAGCCAAGTCTTTTCTGCTGTCATATTTATCCATAAATGGTTTACCGTCAGCATGAACCAAGATACCACCTTCTCCTCTGACTGCTTCGGTTATTAATGATCTATGTTTTTCAATACCAAATAAAGTTGTGGGGTGAAATTGAACAAATTCCATATTTGCCAAACGCACACCTGCCCTTTGTGCCATTGAAATACCGGATCCGACAGACCATGAATTATTGGTTGAATGTAAATATATTCCGCCAACTCCACCTGTTGCCAAAATAGTAATGTCTGATAGATGTTTTTCCACTTCATCATTTTTTTCATTATAAACATAGGAACCGACACATTGATTTTTTAATCGATAACGATAGTCGGTTATTGTAGTATGATGATCGGTGGTAATTAAATCCACTGCCAAACGATTTGGTAAAACGGTGATATTTTCATGTTCCAAAATGGCTTTATGCAAGCTTAACATAATCATTTTACCTGTATAATCGGCACAGTGCAAAATACGAGGTGCAGAATGGCCACCCTCCAAGGTGAGATCCCAGTCAGCAGTATTGCTACTTCGCAAATTAAATGGAACTTCAAGGCGTTCAATCAGTATTTTTTGCACACATTCACCACCATTTTTTGCTAAATAATTTACAGCATTTACAAAATTATAATGATGGCCTGCAATTAACATATCACTTTCCAAAGCTTTTACATCTGAAGAACTATCTTGAACATAAACAATTCCACCTTGAGCCAAGTTTGAATTTCCGCCTTCAAGGCTGTTAGTTGGACAAATAATATTTACTTTAATTCCTTTATCTGCTAAAGTTAAAGCTGTTGTACAACCTGATAATCCTGATCCTATTATTAATACTTGAGAACGGTAACTTGCTATATTCACATTAACTCCAATCTGCTGGGATTTCATATTTTCTATCCACTAATACTTGGCTGATTTTTTGGGTGGAAATTTTTTCAAAAAAACTTTCCACCCAAAAAATAAATTAACATTTCCTTAATAGTATCAATAAAAAATTATTCTTTATCACAATTACAATCAGTATTTGAGATAGAATCATTATTTGAATTATGAGACTTACAAGATGATCCTGAACTACATCCCATGCATTTACTACCGCTTTTTTTTTGTCGAATAATATTTTTGATAACAACAAAAAAAATTAAAATAAGAATAGCACCCACTATAATATTTGCCATATTCTTTTTCCTTTATATTTATTAGTACAAGTTTAAAGTCAATTTTGAGCTTTTATAAAATTCACACGAACCACTCATTTATTTTGAAGCTTGATATATGGCGTCTGCATATTGATGTAAGCCATTGGCAATGCCCTCTGCCAAACTATCACGATAGGCACTTTTACTCAATCTTTTTGCTTCAGTCGGATTTGAATTATAACCAATTTCAACTAAAACACTGGGAATGGTATGCCCTATCAAAACAACAAAAGCAGCTTCTTGGCTTTTTCCATTAAACACAGTATAACCACGTTTTTTAGTTAATGACAAGGCATTTTTTTGAATATTCTTTGCAAGTTTTTTTGACTCACCCACATAATGGTTAATTATCTTATTTAATTTAGTTTTATCATCATCAACCAATTGGCTGTATTCTATTCCGAATCTTTCAAGTGTGGAAGTTTGAATATCTTTTTTATTTTTATATTTTAAATAATATGTTTCAAATCCATGAATATGTTTTTTGGGATTTGCATTGGTATGAATAGAAATAAATAAGTCTGCTTTATGTTTTTTAGCTATTTGTGGGCGTTCTTCCAAAGATAAAAATTTATCCTCTGTTCTTGTAAGATGAACAGTATAACCGGCAACACGCAAAACATTGGCTAATCTTTTTGAAACATCCAAATTAATATCTTTTTCCATTGTTCCATTATAAACCGCTCCCGGATCTTTTCCACCATGTCCCGGATCAATTACAATGGTTTTAATTATTGAATTAAATTTTACCGATAAAAATTTATCTAAAATTTCTTTTTCTTCTTCAGAAAGTTCTTTCTTTTCAGGTTCCTTTGGTTTTTCTTCCTTTTTAATCGGTCTTTTTACTCCAATTGAATTTTTTATTTCTTTAGTTGAATTAGTCGCCTCAATAATTAATCTGGCAGGTTCTTTTTCCGCCTTGACCGAATACTGTAATAAGTCGGAAAAATGTAATAATATGGTCGACTTACTTGTAACAGGATTATAAGTGATTTTATAGGATTTAAAAATTCCCGTATTACTGAATATATTTTCAAGGCTTAGATTTGATCCAGGTTTTGTTCCTGTTAATGTTACTAAAATTGCAGGTTCATTTTCTTCAGTTACAAAATACTTTGCTCGCCATGAAGTATAGGTTTTTGTTGATAAAACGATTCTGACAATATTATTTCTAAATTTTGCACTAATTTTTGTTAAATCAATTTTATCATCATTTTTACGGATAATTGGATTTTGACTTATGGAAGCAACAGCATTACCATTTAATTTATTTAAATACTCTTTAGCCTTTATTGCATTATCTTCTTTGGAATATTTTTCCTCTATCGTGGTTAAAAGTATTTTAGCATTGGCATTATCTTGTAATAATTCACTATAAATACAAGCAGCTTGATAAAGTGAATCATCAGCCAAGGTACTTGTCGGAAATGTTTTTACCAACAATTCATAACGAATAATAGCTTGCTTGGCATCTGTTCTTACAAATGAGCGATATGCCATTTGTTCAAGTGCTTTTGCAGACCTAAAAAGAGCTGCCGCTCGATTTGTCCAATCCTTATTATTTATATAAATAGTATAAAAAGTATCTGCAAGTTCAATCCAGTTATGTCTATATTTTGCTTTTTTTTCATTTTGCATTAACTGATTCAATTCAATTTTTGCTTTATTATATTCATCAACAACTGCCTCGGCATTAAAATATAAACAAAAGCTTAAAATAGAACTTACTAATATGATAATACTTTTATAACAATTTATTTTAAAAAATGTTTTTAGATAATATAACATATACCCTATTCCTCTTTGCATTTTGAATGCCATTGCACAATTACTGTTTTCATAAAAATATTTTTACCTAGAAGCACTAATCAAAACAGTACTTACATAATTATATTCATACAAAAACCTGAGAATTAAAGTTAGTCAATAATTAACAATAGTTATAATATTTTTGTATTAAATTAATATTTCTAAAAGTTTAAAAGTAGACTTATTTGTTTAACTTAACATAATTTTTAAGATAATGTATAGTCTTTTTTTTCTATAATTGTTTTGGAACTTATTTATATTATTTATAAATTTTTTTTAGACTTTTTGTAGTAAATTTATAAGGTATTCTCACATTTATAAGATTTTTTAAATATTTTATTCCAAAAAAAATATCATTAAATTTCACAGAAAATAAAAATTTATAAAAAATTTATTTAAATTTATATATTTCAAATAATTATAGCTAAAAATAAATTTATTTAAATTTTCCTTGCAAGTTTTAAAAATATGATTAAATTACTTATAGTATTTTAGACTTGTTGCATAAAAATATGATTAAAATATTTGTCATAAATTAGTGCAAAGTGATTTTATAATTTTATTATAGGGAAGTACTAATTTATTAGAATTTCCTTGACAAAGTGACACGTCAATCCGCTAGTGAAAATACCTTTCAAAAATCAAAATATTTTTTAAAGGTATTTTTTAAAAAAGATTAGTAGAACAATATGTTATAAAAATTTGTTTTTTAAGGAAAGGGGGAGTTTGAGGGGGAAAAACTCGTTTTTTTCAAAAAAACGTGGTTTTCCCCCTCAAAAAACACAAAAGCGGATTGGCGTGGACAAAGTGATAACTTTGTACGCCAAATGAGGGCAATGTGCCTTTCTGTTTAATTTTGTTTACAAAAGTAATCGGCTCTATATAAAAACAGCTGACAATTTTAATCAAGAGTATTTTATGGAAAAAACAATAAATAATCATTCAGACCCTGAAATAATTATCAAAAAAGAAATCAAGCAACCTAGTTTATATAAAGTTGTTCTTTATAATGACGATATTACAACCATGGATTTTGTTGTTCAAATCTTAGTTGATATTTTTGATAAATCCATTGAAGACGCTACAACAATAATGCTTTCCGTTCATGAAAAAGGCTTGGGAGTTTGTGGAGTTTATCCTAAAGAAATTGCTGAATTCAGAACAAATAAAACCATTTTTTTAGCGAGACAATCAGGCTTTCCTTTGCTTTGTAATATGGAAAAAGAATAAACATATCTTCATAAATATTTATAACAAATTGAATTATATACATAATAATTAATTTTATTATTTATGAAATATGGCCTTTAGCTTAGGTAAAAAATTTTAAAAAAATGCCGATTAAATCGCAAAAAATAAAATTTTTTTTTGAGTTTTTACTCCTTTTTCAAAAAAAATCACCGAATATGATTAAAATTTTTTGAAAAATGGCTTTTTTGGAAAAAGACCATGTCTGTTCAACGAAATTGGCATTATGATAATATTCAAAAAATTTCCAAAGAAAATAAATCTACGCTCCATAAAAAGTCAGACACTTCTTACTAAAATTTAAAATATAAAAATAAACATATAAATCATAAATATCATAAATCATAAGGATAAATCATATGGGCAGAACTCTTATACAAGCACTTGCTTTATCTGTCTTGCAAATGCGTAATCGCAACCATGAAGTAATGGTTTTAGAACATCTTTTATTGGCAATTACTTTTGAACGCAATGGAAAACGTATACTCTCTTCCTGCGGAATTAATATTGTGCAGTTAAGAAATCAACTGGAACAATATCTTACGGAAAATATACCCATAAATAAACATCCGGAAACACAAAAGGAAAATATTCAACAAAGTCCTGCTGTTTCAAGAGTAATTGAAAGAACAATTAAAAGAATTCAACAAAAAGAAAATGTCACTGCAGAAATTGGTGATTTAATAGTTTCTTTTTTTGAAGAAGAAGATTGTTGGGCAACTTATTTTCTAAACCAACAAGGGCTTACAGTTGAAATACTTGATAATATATTAAAAAATGAAATTCCGCAGCCTCCACTTCAACATCCTGATACCATTGTAATCAGTGATATGTCTCAAATTGCCTCACCTGAAGATATTGATGAACTTACAAAAGCAATTCAACATGGGCATAAACAATTTATAGAAAAACGACAACATCATAAAAATGAAAATAGAGAAGAAAATCACGATAATGAAAGTGCTTTATTGCTTTATACCGTAAATTTAATCGAAAAAGCAAAAAAAGGACAAATTGACCCCATCATTGGTAGAAAGGCAGAATTACACAGAACACTTGAAATTCTTTCTCGTCGCAAAAAGAATAATCCTCTGTTTGTTGGAGACCCGGGAACAGGAAAAACTGCCATTGCAGAAGGGTTAGCCCTAGCCATTGTTGAAGAAAATGTGCCTGAACCATTTTTAAATGTCAAAATTTTTACTTTGGATATGGGCTCATTACTTGCCGGTGCTCGTTATAGAGGAGATTTTGAAAATAGAATTAAAGCAGTAATTAAAGAATTAAAAGAAATTCCAAATGCTATTTTAGTTATTGATGAAATTCATACCATTGTCGGAGCAGGAGCAACCAGTTCAGGTTCTCTTGATGCTTCCAACTTATTAAAACCTATCTTAGCTTCCGGAGAAATTCGTTGTATTGGTTCTACAACCCATGAAGAATTCAGAAATCACTTTGAAAAGGACAGAGCCTTGGCAAGACGTTTTCAACGCATTGAAATAAAAGAACCTTCTGCTGAAGATTGTTTGAAAATTTTACAAGGTTTACAAAAATATTATGAAGATTTTCATAATGTAAACTTTAGCAAGGAATCTTTGGAAGCAACCATTGATTTTTCGGTACGTTATATGCAAGACAGGCTTTTACCTGACAAAGCCATTGATATTTTAGATGAAGTTGCTGCAAGTATTAAACTAAACCCTGAAATTATTAAGAAAGTAAAAGAAAAAAATCAAGAATTACAAACCCAATCTAAAAAAGGTAAAAAGAAAACATATAGGCCTACAGTCACCGTCAATGATATTAAAAAAACTGTTGCCTCCATGGCAAATATTCCGGTTGCAAGTATAAGTAACAATGAAAAAACTAAATTACGTTCACTAAATAAGGATTTACAAAATAAAGTATTTGGACAAGAAGATGCCATTGAAACCGTTTCTAATGCCATTTGGAGAGCAAAAGCAGGACTTGGCAAAGAAAACCGTCCTGAAGCTTCATTTTTATTTCATGGCCCCACAGGAGTAGGCAAGACAGAACTTGCCAAGTGTTTAGCCAATATTTTACAAGTTCCTTTCATTCGTTTTGACATGAGTGAATACATGGAAAAACATTCGGTATCACGCCTAATAGGTTCTCCTCCCGGTTATGTAGGTTTTGAACAAAGTGGGCTACTTACCGAGGCTGTTCGCCAAAACCCTCACGCCATTTTATTATTTGATGAAATTGAAAAAGCTCATCCCGATATTTATAATATTCTTTTACAAGTAATGGATTATGCAACGTTAACAGATAATAATGGAAAAAAAGCAGATTTTAAACATATCACCATTATCATGACCACCAATGCAGGGGCAAGAGAAATGGAAAAAAGCCCCATGGGATTTTTGGATAAGGACAAGGGGCAAGCCTCAAACAGAAGTATAAAAGCAGTTGAGTCAACCTTTACTCCCGAATTTAGAAACAGGCTTGATGCCATAATTGGCTTCTCTGCTCTAAAAGAAGAACAAATGTTACCAATTGTTGAAAAGGTTGCAGGTGAACTTTTTAAAGGTTTACAAACAAAAAATGTAGAACTTGAACTAACAAATACAGCCAAAGCTTGGCTTGCTAAAAAAGGATATGATTCCAAACTTGGCGCAAGACCCTTACAAAGACTGATCAGAACAGAATTGGAAGACAGATTGGCTCAAGAAGTTCTCTTTGGAAAACTCTCCAAAGGAGGAATTGCCAAAGTTGTAGCCCTAAGCCCCGAAGCAGAACACCTTGACTTTGACTTTTTACCTATAAAAAATAATACTCAACAAAAGAAAACAAAAGAAGATGCGGAATTAAAAGAAGTTTAAAGACATCATATTCGGATAACTTTTCTTGGGAGGGAAAACCCCATTTTTTTGAAAAAAATGGGGTTTCCCCCCTCAATCCGGAATCACGTGGATTTTCCCCCAATAAAATTTACTGAATATTTGCTATTTATTCCCATTCACAGTAATAAATACCAAGTCCGCCGCTTTTAATATATCTACGGTCTATTTTCTTAGGTTTAATTTCTGAATTTTCACTAATATTATATAAATATCCTTCAATTCCACCATTTTCCAAGAATTTTTTATAATTTGTCATGATTTTTTCTCTTTTATCTTTTGAAAAACCAAGAGTTTCCCAACAAAGCTTAATCTTTTCTGATTTTGTTAAGCCATTGTATGCAAAATGAGCATGATTTCTTTCAGGCATTTGAAAATCAATAAAAATTGTTTTTGGGGCAATTCTTTGAATGTTCTTCAAAAATTCGTCTCTATTTTCTTCTTGTAATCCGGATAATGTAAAATATGAAACCAGTACTTCATATTTTTCTTTCATATAGAATTTTTCAAACTGTTGACAGAATAAATTTCTTGAAAAAAAAGCATCTTTTTCCAACGTGATAAAATCTTTATAAGCAGAAACTTTTTTTTCGGGAAGATAAATTTTAGTTTCCACTTGTTTTGCTATGCTTTGCAATCTATAATCACGCAAAAGTTGATAAATTTCTTGGTTCACACACTTTGAAAAAAATTTTGTAAAACAATTCATAACACCACCTATAAGTTTATTTTTTATTATTCCTGTATTTCACGATAAGTTGCTGTTTGTGCAGATTTTTCGCTAATACTTACACTGTAAAGACTTATGGGAAATTTAGCCAGACGAGGTTTAACACATTGCCATAAATAGCGAGCAATATTTTCAGCAGAAGGATTTATTTTATCAAATGGAGAAATTTCATTTAAATTACAATGATCTATTTTTTTTATTTCTTCTCTAAGAATTTGTTTTAATATGGTGAAATCAACAACTAAGTTGGTATCCTCAGTCAGAACTTCTCCTTCAATCACCATTTCTGCCAAATAATTATGTCCATGTAAGTTTTCACACTTTCCTTGATAATACCTTAAAGCATGTGCAGAAGAAAAATTTTCTCTAACTGTCAATTGCCATAGGGATTTTGCCATTATCTCTCCGTATTGTTTTTAAAAAATTAAATACTTAATAAAAACTGGTAATTTTTTAGTTAAAACAGTATAATTTATTTTAATAAATTTATCAATTTAAATACTTAACTTTCAAATTTTATTAACTCTTTGTTAATAAAGAAAAATTTTAATCAAAACAAATTTTAAATATTAAAATATTTTTATGAGCATATATTTAAATACGGATAGGCATTATCGAAAACTTGAAAGTTTTCATCAAGATGAACAAAAACTTCAAGTAGTAGTTGAAGAAACTGATCTACTCATTACAATTCCAAGTTTTATAGATCATACTGCTTTTGTTCAAATTTGTATAAATTATATTTATACATTAAGACAAGAAATAAAAAATTATGTAAATTTAAATCCCGATTTTATTCATAGTTTATATCCAATTAAAGTTGAGAAAAACAATCATAGCCTAATCTTAGCCATGGCAAAAGCTTCACAATTTGCCAATGTAGGTCCATTTGCTGCCATTGCCGGAAGTATTGCACAATTGACAACAATGATGATTGTTATGTGGATAAAACAAAATTATCCAAAAATTAATAATTCGCAAATCAATGTAATTGTTGAAAACGGAGGAGATATTTATTTATTTTCCCAAAAAGAACGTTTTGTAGGAATTTTAGCCAATCCTAATCAAGGTCAACAAATTAGCATAAAAATCAAAAAAAATGATTTTCCAACTTCCCTATGCTCATCATCAGCAAAAATCGGACACTCCTTAAGTCTTGGCAATGGAGACATTGCAATGGTAAAAGCTAAAAATGCCGCCCTTGCCGATGCCCTTGCCACCGCCTATTGTAATATGTTAAAAACTTCAAAAGATATAAATAAAGTAATTGAACTTGCTAAAAACCATTCTAAAATTCTAATAAAAAAAAATCCCTATAAACTTGAAGAAATAAAAAAATTTTTAAAACTTGAACATAATATATTAAAATTTGATTTATTTACTCCCTTTACCGATAACTCAAAGTCAGGACTTGAAGGAGTGTTCTTACAATGTGATGAACATATTGGAATTTGGGGAGATTTTGAACTTGTATCCTAAGGCATTGATCAGGTGAATCCCGATTGAGAGGGGAAACCACTACTATTCGGCTAATTTTCTTGGGAGGGGAAAACTCATTTTTTTCAAAAAAATGGGGTTTACCACCTCAAACTGGAATCACGTGGGTTTGCCCCTATATTTTATGACAATAGAAAAACTTAACTTGATTTTGCGAAGCAAAAACAAGTAATAGAAATAATACAAGAATTAATAAAAACACCCTAATATAAAAGTGGTTAAATATATTACATAAAGTAATTATTTGCCATACTAATTACTTTTCCATCTGCTAAAATCAAATGGTCAATTAATCTTATTCCCATGTATTGTAAAACTGTTTTTACATGGGTTGTCATTTTTGAATCGGCATAGGATACTTTTTCTATACCACCGGGATGATTATGTATCAATACCAAGGCCTTAGCTTTTTTTGCAAGTGCAATTTGAGCAAGCATTTTGGGTGAACAAACAACACTGTCTAAATCCCCACTTGAAACTTTTTCAAAACCAAGCAATCTATTGTTATTGTCAAGTAAGGCAAGCCAAACTTCTTCATGCACAAGCCCATCAAGCATACATCTTGCAAGCATAGCAATATCATCTAATGTTACAGATTTTTTTGCTTTTATGGGTTCCACAAAATATCTGGCAACAAGTTCACGAAGTAAAATGAAAAATGTTTTTGAAGATGTTCCAACTGAACTAATTTGGTCAAATTCAGTTGGATGAGCATTTAAAACTCCCCATAATGAACCAAATTTTTCTAACAACTCTTTTGACATGGGTTTTGTATCACTTCTTAAATGCACATAACCAAGCAATAATTCCAAAAGTTCGTAGGAGCTTATTTTAGAAGTATCTTCCAAGGCTCTTTGTCTGAGTCTTGCTCTATGTCCATGATAATGGGGCTTTTTTACCGTTTTTTCTTCATTTAACTCTAAGTCGTCATTATCAGATTTATTTTCATTATTTTTAGCCATAATATTTAATTATTATCCAAATTTAATTATTTTCAAAAATTTTAATTTTTGACATATTGATCGGGGCTTTAGAAAATAAATTTGTGTAATTGATAATCAAACTTTCAAGGGCCTGCAAAGTTGTGTTTTTTCCTGATTTTACAGCCAAATCAGCTTGAGAAATCAAATGATAAATTTTTCCAACTCCCTCAAAACCGAGTTTTTTGGCCTGTACTATTTTAAATTCTATACTTGGATAAATTTGCTTGGTATTTCCGGCGCAAATTTGCCATAAAATTCCGGCATTTCTTGCAAGTAATCCAAGTAAGGGAAATAAAAAACTTTCTCCCTTATCATCTTCCTTTGCCAATTTTTGCCAAATCTTAGGAATGTTATTATTTTCCATATCTCTGATTAAATCAAAAATTTTAAGCTCAGGAGTAAAGCTTGATAGACAGGCCAAGGTATCAGCAGTAATTTTTCCATTATTTGCAGTCAATTCCAATTGAGCAATTAATGATTTAATAAAATAAGCATCTAAAATAATATTTTCTGCCAAATTATCCAAAAGATTTTTATCAATTTGTAAATTAATCTTTTGAATTTCCTGTCTTAAATAATTATGAATATTTTTTTCATTTAATCCGATATTTGTATAAATCCAATTTTTTTTCTTGGCAAATTCATAGCATTTTAATTTTGTAATATGGGCAGGTATTTTTGGTATATTTTTTTCAAAAATTGTTTCTAAGAAAAATATAGGTAAAATATTCTGGCGAGGGCAAGCCAAAGCAGAGGATATTTTTTTAAAATCTTGGGCTATAATATTTTGAGCCGCTCTAACATAAATTAATTTGGGTGTGTTTGCTAGATTTTGCAAAGTCAATGCATTCCAAAACTTGTCACTTTCAACCTCATCAGGCCAAAAAGTATATTTCTCTGCACCTTGCCAAGGCGATGGAAAAGAAAACAAAATTTCTTCAATATGCTGTTTTGCCATATAAATATCAGGACAAATACTAAAATAAAATCCTATTTCCATTAAAATTTACCCTTGTGTTTTTTCTTGAGAGAGAAAACCACGTTTTTTGAGCCAGTCCATGAACAGGGGTAACGCATCTAATTTTTCTTGAGGGGGAAAACCACGTTTTTTTTGAAAAAAAACG
>CAYJGE010000023.1:0-28819 GCA_964369835.1 uncultured Mailhella sp. | reverse complement strand
GTCTAAAATCAAAAATCATGCCATAATTATGGTTTTTTAAAACCGGAATGGCATGCCTGACGGCTGGGTGAGTTTTCCCCCTCAAACGAAAGCAATCGTTTCCCCACTTCCTAAAAAAATAATTTTTAAACATATTATTTTACATATGTTTTTAAAAAAGTAATTTTGCAAGCATTTGTATTTTTTAAGTAATTTTCACAAACAGGTTGACGTCTAAATATCCAAATATTACAAAAAATAACTAGACAAAATCTTCAATAATGTTTATTGTAAGACATAAAATTTATTCATACTTTATGATTATTATGTAAGGAGTATATTTATGTCAATCAGTAGAGCTTTCAAATCACCTTCAACCATGCATATCGGTTTTGGGGCATCACAAAAAATAGGTATTGAAGCAAAACGCATGGGATTATCACGTGTTCTTTTAATCACAGATAATTTTTTATATTCTTCAGGCACCATTAGCCCTGTGATAAAATCCTTAGAAGATGAAGGAGTATTTGTATCTGTCAGTGCAACTGTTAATAGTGAGCCAACCCTTGAACATGTTGATGCATGTCTTTCTCTTTATAAGGAAAATGACTGCCAAGCCATTGTAGGCTGTGGGGGTGGAAGTCCCATTGATGTTGCAAAAGCTGTGGGAGCACTTATCACCAATACCGGAACAATACAAGACTATATGGGACTTGATAAACTTCCAAATCCAATTCCTCCTCTTTTTGCTGTTCCGACAACAGCAGGTACAGGTAGTGAGGCTACTCCGACAACCATTATTACCGATACCGAAAATAATGTAAAAATGCTGATCATAAGCCCTTGGCTTGTGCCTGACATGGCATTTGTCGATGCTGAATTGACTCTGGGCATGCCAAAAAGTATCACAGCAGCAACCGGTCTTGATGCTCTTACCCATGCCATTGAAGCCTATGTTTCCAAAAAAGCCCAGCCCATGTCTGATATTTTTGCTTTAAATGCTATTAAATTAATTTATGAAAATCTTCCCATTGCTTGGAATAATCCAAGTGATAAAGAAGCACGTGAAAAAACTCTATTGGGTTCATTACAAGCAGGAATTGCCTTTGCCAATGCCTCGGTTGCTCTTGTGCATGGAATGTCTCGACCCATCGGTGCTTTATTTCATGTACCACATGGTGTTTCAAATGCAGCACTTCTTGGTGTTGTAACCCATTTTTCATTGGAGGGAGCATGGGAACGCTATGCCCATATTGCTGAGATCTTGGGTGTTCCAAAACAAGATGATATTCAAAAAATGGCTAAAGCAGGTGCCGATAAAATCACCGATATTGTAAAACAACTCGAAATTCCTTCATTAAGTCAACTTGGTGTGACAAAAGAAAAATTGGATACTTTTGTAAGTAAAATGGCTGATGATGCTATTGCAAGTGGTAGCCCTGCCAATAATCCTCGCCTTGCCGATAAGGAAGAAATAATCAAACTATATTATGATGCTCTTTAATATATAATCAATTGATAAAATTAAGAAATATATATATTTAAAACCTCTGCACAATTTATTGTACAGAGGTTTCCCTTTAGGAAATAAAAAAACGCCATTTTAATATTATAAATGGCGTTTTTTATTATCAACTATTAATAAAGTAAATTATCAATAAACCTTTTATCTTCTTTACCTTTCCAGAAGCCTGATACACCGCGATATTCTTCTGCTTCAATGACATAATCACGAAGAGCTTTTACTTGTGCTTGGCTTAATGGATTACGTTGCTTATGAGTAGCAAGTATTTCAAGGCCTTTTGCTCTGGCTTTTTCCCTCAATGTGGGCTTGCCTGAAGCTTCCCACATGGAATAACCTTCACGGTTCATAATTTCATAATTACTCATTTCAGGTAAACGAGCAACTGTATCTTCTTCAGCTAAATAGATACCGTCTGCACCAAGTCTCTTAATAAGATCTACCGAAGTTGTTATGGCGTCAACCTTGAAGCCTGCAAGTATACGGTAAACATAATCAAGAATTTCGTTGTCAGAAATTAAGGTTCCGATATCATAGGATAGTCCGGCTTCAAGCATGCCTTGACCAAAAAGAACATTGGCACCTGCCAATGCGGTCACTAGGCTGTTGAGAGCACGTTCAGAACCTGCTTGAACGTCATTACAATTGCTATCTGTCTATCCACCGGCTATATAACTTGGTAAGTTATAATATTTGGACATTCTGGCAGCACCTGCATTGATGAGCAATGTTTCGGGACAACCCACAAGGGAAAGTCCTTTTCTCATTTCCATGGCTCCACCCGAAACGAAGAACATAACAGGTGCACCCTTATTAATACATTGAATAAATGTAGAAAATCCTAAAAATTCAGAGTTTTGAACAATAAGACTTCCTGCTATGCTCATGGGAGATGTGGCACCGGGTTGTGGCATACAACCAAGGTTACTTCTCATGCCTGCCCCTGCAAGTACAATGGCAGCTTCGCACGCACCTGCAGGAACTCTTAATGGAGAAATACTGTTATGGTTTGCACCCATTTGGAAACGAGTTTTATCTTCATGTCCATCCATTACAACTCTTGCCATTTTAAGCATGACTTCAGCTTCATACTTATCGTGAGCAATAAGTTGACATGGTTTACTTGTATAACTTAGCGCTGTTTCAATGTTATGGATATTGGCAACAGTTGACGGAACGTCACTTGGATTTACAGGACGGTTGAAAATATGGATATTATCCAAAGCATCAACTACTCTTGCAATATCAATACTGTCTTGCTTTGTGGTGTCACGGCGTTCACCTGTATCCAAATCCAAGATGGAAATACCTTCACCAAAGTTTGACGCATAGACTTGATCGCGTGATATTTTTACATCATCTTCAGGTGTACGACCATGCATAATTATTTCTGATGGCATTGAAGAAAGGGCATCTTCTATTAACTTACGTGGTAAACGCATGTAGCCTTCGCTATCTTCCCATGCACCATGGTCTTTTAATATGTCTTTAGCTTCTTCGCTCTCAAACATGAGGCCTCTTTCGCCCAAGACTTCGATAGAAGCTTCATGCATTTGCCAACATTCTTCATCACTCATTACGCCGATTTTCATTTTACGGCCATTGGTGAGTAAGCTCTGTGTAGCACTTCTTTTCATTTTGTCTCCTTAACAGATCTTTGATTTAATTAATTTTGTGCTCTAGCCAATAGCTTCACAAGGTGAAGGTTTAATTTTTAGGGAAACGCTGATTAATTCGAAATTTTAAATTTCTATGAATATTTCACAAGCGTTTCCTTACAAAATAGACATAAAATGGCTATTTTGCACGCCGAAATGAGAGCAAAAACCATGTTTTTTGCGTCCCGAAGGGCGAATAAAGGCAGTGTGCCTTTCTGAAAAATTTCCGTTTACGGAAATTTTTCAGTGCTTTCTTTGATATTTTAATTCTTTCTGAAAAACTCAATTTTGAATTTTTCAGAAAGAGTTCAGTTTATTTTTGCAACATAATATTTTGCTTTGGATAATCCTTTGAAAGCATTTTTACAAGGGAATACATATAAAGGAAAATAACAATAACAAACGGACTTCCCATAACAATGGCCAAAGCTTTGATGGAGTGATAGCCACCTATGATTTGGAATAATACACCTGTCATACCGATAATAAGACCCCAAAAAATACAGTTGGTAAGGGCAGGTTTATTGTGTCCTGTACTTGTTTGTTGAGCAATAAAATAAGAAGCTGAGTCTGCTGTTGTCAATGCAAATAATATAAAACATACAAAAGCAACATAACAGAGTACAACACCATATGGGAATGATTGCAAAACTTGATATAGGGCTTGTTCAGGGTTACTTTGAACAAAACTAAACACATCGGCAAGTCCGGTAAGTTGCATAAACATAGAGTTAGTGCCCCAAACGGTAAACCAAATAAGACATAAAAGTGTAGGAACAAGGCTTACACCTGTTGCAATTTGACGTAAAGTTCTACCTTTAGAAATACGTGCCACTAGACCGCCTGTAAAGGCTACATAGGAAATACTCCAAAGAATATTGAAAACATACCAGTCATGGGCCCATGAACGTTCATTGGCATAGGCTGAATCCATCCAGAATATGGATTTTGGAAGCTTCCATAAAAATTCACCTGTGGTGTCAATCATGGTTGCCATAATATAGTTAAAAGGAGTTGGGCTGAGAATTAGCACACCAAAGAGCAAAATAAAGGCAATATAACCGGCTGATTCACTAAGATATCTGATACCGCGAGCCAAACCTGTTGTTGAAGAAATGATATAACCAAAGATAAATAATGCCATTAACAAAACTTTGGCTGTGGCAGATAAGGTAATACCAAAAAGAATATTCATAGCAAAGGAAATTGAAGCAACACTAAGGCCAAGCATCATGGACACACCACCAATGGTAGCAATAATGGCTATAACATCTAAAATCTTACTGCCTATGGTATCATTACAACGCTCTCCAAGCAGACCATATAAACCTGTTGAAGTTCTGAAAGGTTTATTATGATTATAAGCAGGATACCCAATGGCAATGCCACCAACTGCATAAAGTGACCAAGCAAAAAGTCCCCAACAAAGAACAGAAATACGAAGAGCTTCAGGCACACCTGCGGCAGTACCTGCTATACCTTCATCAATAACTGTTGCCGCTTTAAATAAGTGGATAACAGGTTCGGCAGATCCAAAAATAACAAATCCTGTTCCTAAGCCTGTACAAAAAAGGATTGCAATCCATGTATAAAAACTAAATTCAGGTTTTGCATCTTTGCCACCTAACTTGACATCTCCATAACGACTAAAAACAAGCCAGATACAAAAGACAATACTAAAAGAACCGGCAAGCATAATAACCCAGTTAATATTTTTTAATATAAAGTCACGAATGTCTACTAAAGAACTACCCAATTTATCAGGCATGATTAAAGCCAATAAAAGTATTAAAATATACACTATTGCAGCGGGATAAAATAGTTGTGGGGCATAGTTTTGAAAGAAAGGTTGTTTTTTTTGGTCAAAATTTGTCTGTTGTCCCATATCAAGTTCCTTTTTTTATACGTTAGAAAACACATTCAGTCTAATTAAGCGATGCAAAAAAATACGGTAAATTTTTAATATTTTAATATTTAAATATTATAATATTAAAAAATTTTCTAAAAAATATAGTAAAAACAAGTAGAACTTTTTTTACTATATTTATGGTATATTAAGCTTTGGTAATGCGTTTTATATTAATTTTTTTATTTTTTATAAATTCATTATTATACCGATAATATTTTTATGATGTTGCCATAACGGTCATGTAGATTTTCTTCACATATTCATCAATAATCCAATGAAAATAATGATCTTTTGGAAGTAAAATACTGTCACCCGGCACCAATGTTTTTAATTCATTGCCATTTTCATCCATAACACGCACAGAACCTTCTGTAATGAAGCAAATTTCATTTGAAGGAAATTGTTGCATAAGAACTTCGCCTTTGTAACATTCCCAGTAACCTGAAATTACTTTGCCACCGGAAATTTCTCTTGTGTACATGTTGAAAAGAACATCTTTTGCTCCACCGTCTTCACGCACACGATGTACACCTTCACTTGCAGCAGGTGGAGATAAAAAGATAGGTTTTTTATCCATAGCCATTCTCCTTTTATACCTTGGCATAAGATTTGGTATTTGATAAATATTATAAAAATACCCTACCAAGGAATTATTTTGTTTGTATTTTAAGCTTAAATCCCATTTGGTCTTTAAGTTAAACTTTATTTCTTATCTAATTTTATTTTATTTTATTTTATTTTAAATTTGAAAGAGGTGGTTTACCAAGTAAACGCATCAGGGTTTCATAACGCTCTTCCAAGAGGTTTCTACCCTCTAAGTTTGCGTTAATTAAATTTTCATGATATAATTGAAGGGATTGTGGGGAAAGAGTTTCAAGTTCACAAGACAAATAATTTTTAAAATAGTGGATATTTTGAGCATTAAATAATTGTGGATACTTCTTATAAACAGCATCATACATTTGAAGTTCCATGGCAAGTATTTTTTCAATATGCGGATCAAAGTTTGTTTGTTCAATTAAATTTTCCATGCGTGCATATTTTTCAGTCATGACATTTCGCTTATCTTTTTTTGCCGATTGTAAATCTGCAAGATAGGAATGTAAATATGCTTCTGATTGTACTTCGTGAGCCATGCGGCGCATAATTTTAAAACTATCCGGACGTTCTTGACAATTTGCAATGCCTCCACGATTTTGTACACTCAAAAATTGAACCAATTCTTCTTCTATAATTTCTTTGATTAAAGTATCTTTAGTTTCTGTAAGCATGGAATTTTCCTTTTAATACTCACGTTATTCCAATTTAGAGGCTTTGCCCTCAACCCCCCGCAAAGGGACACCTTTGCAAAACCCAATGACTTTTCAAACTTTGTTTGAAAAAATGGCAAAAACAAGAAGTTTTCACTAATCAATTGTGATAAAAATATCTTTTAGTATAAGAATTGGAATGACGTGTTTTAATACTTTATTTTTAATAGTTTTATTAATAATCAAATTATTAATTTTTAGTTATATATACTATAAATTTAGACCTCTGTACAATAAATTGTACAGAGGTCATGGTTTATAAATTATAGGGCATGCGGAGTTCTGCTAAGAATATCTTCTTGAATTTCTTTGCTAAGTTCAACAAAGTAAGCACTATATCCGGCAACACGAACAAGTAGGCTTTTGTATTCTTGAGGATTCTTTTGAGCGCAACGCAATACTTCATGATTTACAACGTTAAATTGAACGTGGAAAACATTGAGATCAAGGAAAGTTTTTAGATAAGCAGAAAGTCTTGCCTTTCCTTCATCACCTGCCACAACACTGGGAGTAAATTTAATATTGAGAAGTGTTCCGCCATCAATACTTTCATGGGGCATTTTGCCAAGTGATTGTAAAATTGCGGTGGGTCCCAATTTATCTTGTCCTTGACCCGGTGAGCAACCGTCAGCAAGGGGCATTCCGGCTTTTCTGCCTGATGGAAGTGCAGACACAGCCATACCTTGAGGTACGTTAGAAGAAACAGGATATAGGGCAGGAAGTTTGGGATTACCAAGTTTACCACGATAAGAACTGGTTATTTTCACAAGACAATCTGTAAGTTCAGAAACAATAAGGTCAACAGTATCGTCATTATTACCCCATTTTGGCGCATTAAGTAGGGCTTGATGTATAAGATCATGACCTACAAAATTATCCTTAATGGCTTCAATAAGTTCACCCATGGTAAAGCGTTCTTCATGGAAAATAACTTGGCGAACTGCCGCAAGGGAGTCAACAAAGTCTGCAACACCATTACCATTCATGCCGGGACCTGTTGAAACATCGGCTCCGCCATGGGTCAAATCCATACCTTTTTCCATGCAACCGCAAGTAAACATGGATGCCACAGGATTTGGCATATATTTATATTGTAAATCTTCCAAGAAGTTTTGTGATGTGGAAAATTGCTTTAACAAATAATGTACTTGTTTATAAACAGCAGCTTCAAATTCATCAATGGAAGTAAATTTGGAAGCATCACCTGTTTGAAGTCCCACTTGTTTACCTGATTTTAAATGTACGCCATTGGTAAGAGCAAACTCAACGCAACTACCTAAATTATAGTGTCCTGCAGAACTCCATTGGAAATGTCTGCCGGGAAGCTGAGATTCAACACAACCAATTGGTGCCCAGTCACGAGCGATATGGGCAGGAACACCTTTTTTCATTACTTGTTTATAGCCAACTTCATCGTTAAAGACAGCAGGGAAACCTGAACCTGTGGCAACAAGTTCACCAATTTTAAGGAAGAATTCTTCAGGATTTTTTCTGCTAAGTCTTACACCAATTGAAGGTTGTACCATTTGAACATCAATGGCAGCATCTAAAAGCATATAACTGAGAGGATTTACCACGTCATTACCATGCCTGTCCAAACCACCTACAGTAATAAGTTGGAATGCACAAAAACCTGAATAGTGAGTTGTGGCAGCTTCATTCCAATACCAAATTTGCTCACCAAATTTCACATAAAAACTTCCAAGAATGTCAAGCATTTCATCATCAGTCATGCCTTGTTTTTTGGAATATTTGTAATAAGGTAAAAGATATTGGTCAAGTAGACCGGGGCAATAACCACCGGCATTTCCTTCAATGAAAAGACCTACATTTACAAAATATGTTACTTGTACAGCTTGATGGAAATCCACAGGTGGATTATGGGCAATATAGTCACATACATCTGAAATTCTTTGTAAATCGGCACGACGCTCTTCACTGGCTCCATTCATGAGTTTACGGGCTTCTTCTGCATGGCGTTCACACATAATGATAAAGCCTTCGCAAGAAATAACAACAGCTTTCCAAAATTCAGCTTTTTCAATATTTTCAATAATACTTAGATCAACTTCGGCCAGTTTTTCTTCAGCTTGTTTTTTTATTCCGCTAAAACCAAGAGGGAGAATGATTTGTGGAAGAGCCGGAATCATGTCACCGGGTACACATTCAATCTTGATATCATTATCCATGATACCACCAATGGCAATAATATCAAAAACTTCACGAGGTGCAGTGGCATTCCAATGGTCACGCAAGGTTTTACCATTCCAATAAGGGTAAACGATTTCACGATATTGTTTTCTTTGCTCTTCTGAAATTTGATAAGGGTCATGAGGGCGTGTGCTCATGGTATCAAGCTCTTTGTATATCCAATTATTTGAAAGTTCGGGGCAAACATGGATAGAGCGAGCAACAGCACCTGCATTACCGACAATAAGTTCATTGTCTTGAATATTAATTGTTTTGGTCGCACAATGTTCTCTAAAGGCCTTTGCACGACGAACAATCATTGGTTCATCTTCTGTTTCCTGAAATATTCTTGTTTTTGAAATTGCACCTTCAATACAAACTGATGGAGCATGGGTGAAAAATTGTTGTTTAAGTTTTTTGACTCTTTCAAGTCTACTTTCTTTTGTAACAGCCATTTTATTTTCCTCTTTTTAATAATTGTTTACTATTTAGTCTAATCTGTTTTTACTATTGACTATTTTATCCGGTACACAAAATTTTTAGATTTTTGGCATGCGTTCGCATGAGTTCAAGTTTTGCAATTAAATCTTCACTTGAATGGGGGTTTATACTAGACAAGGAATACTCACGTCCAATCATTGAATATTTTGTGGCACCCAAACGATGGTAAGGAAGTATTTCCAAATCCGCTATTCCATGTAAAGACGACATATATTTTGCATATTCAACCAAGTGCTCATCATCGTCATTTAGAGTGGGAATAAGAGGCAAACGAATATGAACGGGAGTGTGAACTTCAGACAAAAGCTTTTCCAGATTTTTTAAAATTTTGGTATTTTCTTTTCCTGTAATTTCCTTATGTTTGGCACTGTCAATGTGCTTTACATCAAAAAACACCATATTTAATTTTTCTACAACCTGCTTTAAATCTTCATAACTTCCATAGCCGGAAGTTTCGGCACAGGTATGAATATTGATTTTTTTACATTTAGCAATAACTTCGAGAATAAAAGGGGCAAAACTAAGCATTTCACCGCCGGAAAATGTTACCCCACCGCCGGAATTTTGAAAAAACATAATGTCTTTTCTGATGATACTAAATAATTCATCAACATCATATTCTTTACCGGCCATTACAAGAGCTTGTGCTTTACATTTTTTTATGCATTGCCCACATAAATCACATTGTTTAGAATCTATATTTACTTTTTCAGTAAAGGAAATAGCATTTTGAGGACATACTGTGACACACTTTTGACAGCCAACACAAAGATCTTCTTTATAAAGAAGTTCAATCGTGTATTTTTGAGTTGTAGGATTAGAACACCAAGCACAGGCCAATGGACAGCCCTTGAAAAAAACCGTTGTACGAGTTCCGGGGCCATCGTGCAAGCTAAAATGTTGGATATTTTCAATAATAGCTTTCATCACATTCTCCTCAATTATTTAAAGCTAACTATGTTCTATTATTTTGAACATGATTTCATTATTGTATAAAAATGAGTTTTTGTCAAGCTTTTTTTAAGGAAACACTGAATAATTTTTCTTGGAAAATTTTTAAACATTTCATGCCGTCAATCTCGCTTCGACAGTGTTTCCTTAATGCTTTTAAACATAAAAAAAACTCTGTATATTTATTATACAGAGTTCTCTATTTGCTAATATATATGGTTTAGCAATGCCTACATTCCTCCTTTATAGGGGCTAAAGGGATCTTTTAAAATATCTTTTGGGTCTCTTGGTGATAAGTATTTTATGGCAGAGGTATTTTCAGATTCAATTGCATACATCAAAGCTGTTTTTCCATTTTTATCGCCTGCAGCTTTATTTGCATTATAATCCAATAAAAGATTTATAAATTTACTGTCATCTTTAATTGCTGCCAGCATAAGCGGAGTTATCCCATTTGTATTTGGAATATTTGGGTTTGCTCCTGCCTGTAGTAAACTTCTGACCAATGATAAATTTTCTCGCAGAAGTGCTAAAAACAATGCATTTACACCATCACTATTTCGATGATCTAAATTAAATTTAGCATTAAGTAATATATTTATAATTTCATTTTTTCCATTTAATATGGCTAAAATCAATGCATTGTTGGCATTTTCATCAACAATATTTAAATTTATACCTTGATTTAGTAATCTGACCAATAAATCCACATTTCCATCTCTAACAGCTTTAAACAAATTATCGGGGCTTGGAGCATCATTTATATAATTATTTTGATTTTGACTATTGCTCAAATTTTGATTTTGACTATTGTCTAAGTTTTGATTTTGGCTATTATCTAAGTTTTGATTATTTCTGATTTCTTCAAGAAATCTGTCTGCTTCAGAAAAAGTATTATTTTTTTGAGAAAATGAGCCTTGTTCATTTCGTATTTCTTCAAGTGTAATAATAGTTTTAGGAAAAAGAATTTCATCATTACCACTAATTAAAATAGCATTGGTATTTTTTAATGAATTTTCTTCATTTATAAATTTATCATCAACAAGCACTAAAGTGTTTTCTTCTGCAACATATCTATATTTTTGATTTTTTTTATTTTCTACAGGAGGTAAATTTATTTGGGAATTTAAATGGTGGTCATATATTCTATCAGAATCTGCAAGTAACATATTGGAATCAAAACTTATTTCACTTGCATTAATATATAAAAAATTAGCACTGATTACCATGGAAAAAAATATTGTTAAAATAAAAAATAATTTTTTATTTTTCATAATCACCTCAAAAAGTAAAATCTAGAAAATATCTATATAATATTTTGAAAATAAAATCAATTTAAGGAAGTCATACTTAAATCTGTTTTTCATTAAAAAAATTATAATCAGTTATAGTATGTTAAGTTGACATCACTAATGTCAACTTTTTGAAAGTAAACTTACTTCGGCACTTAACAGTGTAATAAAATTATATTTATGCCTACAAAGTGGTCTCCTGCTATCGCAGTGGACGATAGTATTTCATCTGAAATTACTATATATATTGAAAAACATGGTAATTAAATAGAAAGCTCTGCACAATGAATTGTACAGAGCTTTCTATTTAATTATTAAAATTTTTATTAAAATGTTACACGTAAGCCAAGCGTAACTTGATGCATATCAAGATTATCTACAGAAATTTTTGCAATATCAGAGATATTACTTTTTTCTACTTTTCCATCACCATACTGAGCATAGCGATAGCCTAAATCAAGACTAAAAGTATCTGTTAAATCAAAGCCCAATCCTGCAGCGATGTTCCAAGCAAAGTTTCCTTGGGTGTCTTTATCATAATTGTTATAAATATTTGTTGCCACGTCTTTTGCTGAGCCCTCAAGTCCAAGCCATGCAATACCAAGACCAAAACCAACATATGGAGTAAATTTGGTTTTATTTTCAAAATCATAATAGACATTTAAAAATAAAGTTGAAAGGGAAACTTCACTATTTAAATTAATTTCACCTGATTGTTCATCTTTAAAGTCACCAAACATTGTAAATTCAAGTTCAGACCGTAAATTTAAACCTAGTAAATGGGATAAATCATAGCCAACAGCCAAACCACCACCTGTCATCATATCAGAAAATGTTTCACTTGAGGATCTATTGGTAATTCCTTCAAAATCACCTGAAGAATAACCAAATACCAGTTTTGGTGCAACATAAACTCCCAATTTAGCACTGGCAGCATTAACTCCAAATGGGCTTATAAAACAAACCAATAAAATTAACAAAATAAATCTTTTCATTGCATTTACTCCTTTTCGTTACACAGTTATTTTTGACTAAAAGTTCAAACTCAGAATATTTTTAAATAAAATATATACTTTTATTAATCTAATTATATAATTAAAATCTTGTATTTTGTCAAGTAATTTTTACAAATATATATTGTTTAGAATTTTTTATAAAAAATTCTAAACAAAGTATAGGAATATTCTGTTCAGATATTTTTGATTAAAATATAGCACTTTGATTTATTGTTGATTACTTCTGGCTAATATTAATTTATAAAAAATAATCTACAAAAAATTAAATTGCTATATAATAAACTAAATAGTTTAGTTAACATAATATTATTTGAATTAAAATAAAAACTGCAAAAAAACACTTTTTGTGCTATTTTTGCAGTTTTTATTAACTTTATAAGTTTTATTTATACTATATTTTCATATTTTTAAGGAAACACTGATTAAAGCGTAATATTTTCAAATTAAAATAACCTGTCCTTGACAAGGAGTTATTCTTTTTCTTTATTTTCTTCATCATCTTTTTCCGGAGTAAACTTTAAAACTGTTGCCTTGGTTTTCTTTACAGTTTTATTTTTTAACTCTTCCATCATTCCGCTAAAATCAATTGATGTTCCCGGAATATCAAAATCAATATTTTTTGACATTTTGGAACGCATGGCCCATTGAATATTAAAAAGTCTGTTTTTCCAATATTTTGCTTGAATAAAAGAAAGAACAATCACAGCTTCTTCCCAATGCTTTGTTGGTTCAAAAGCATTTACAATTTCAGCATATTTTGACCATAGATATTCCAAAGATGCTTGATCAAGTTCGTCCAATTGTCTTGCCATTTTTAAAAGTAATTCTTCCATAATAATCACCTACTACATTTCTTTGGAATTTTAGGTCTTAGTTTTTTTTACAATTATGGCATTTTTAGTCATATCACTAATCTCAGCTTTTTTATAGAACATTTCGGAACTTAACTGTTCAATAAAATTGCCCTTATGCTCAAAAAGTGTCTGTCTGCTATCGCAGGCAATTGTAATTTCATATAATTTAAATATATTAAACCAAATTAAAATGCCATGCTTTGAAATCCACAGTCAACATAATGAATATCACCTGTAACGGCTGAACTAAGGTCTGATGCCAAATATAGGGCAACATTTCCAACATCTTCAATGGTAACATTACGATGTAGTGGGGATCTGTCTTCAATATGTTTTAATATGGTTTTAAAGTCTGAAATTCCTGATGCTGCAAGGGTTTTTATTGGGCCTGCACTGATTGAATTTACTCTGATTCCCTTGGTTCCGAGATCGGTTGCCAAATAACGAGCAGAACATTCAAGGGCAGATTTGGCAACTCCCATTACATTATAATTTTGAATAACTTTTTGTGAACCATAATAGGTCAAACACATGATGGAAGAATTTGGGTTTAATATTTCTTCATAGGCCTTGCAAAGTGCCACAAGAGAATAGGCAGATACATTTAGGGCAAGATTAAAACCTTCACGAGATGTATCAATAAAACGTCCTTGCAAATCATGTTTATCGGCAAAAGCAACAGAGTGAACCAGAACATCAATTGTTCCATAATTTTTCTTAACTATTTCAACACTTTGTTTTATTTCTTCATCATTGGTCACATCACAGGGAAAAATAAAATCACTGCCAATCTCTTCATGAATTGGCTCAACTCTTTTTTTTATGGCATCGCCCACATAATTAAGCGCAATTTTAGCACCATTTTGTTTAAAAGTTTTTGCTATTGCATAGGCAATACTACGATTATTGGCCACACCGAAAATAAGAGCTTTTTTGTCTTTCAGTAACATTTTTATTCCTTTGATTTTATATAACCTTTTGAAATTTACTTGATCTATTTTGTCAAGATATCATAGGCTTCTTGGTATTTTTGAGAAGTTGTTTGAGAAATAAGAGGTAAAAGAGGAGGAGCGGGAGGAGTTTTATCCCAAACTTGTGTTTCAAGCCAGTCACGCAAATATTGTTTATCAAAACTATATTGACTTTTACCGGGAGAATATTCATTGGCCGGCCAAAAACGTGAAGAGTCAGGAGTAAGCACTTCATCAATAATAATTAATTTATCATTTACAAGCCCAAATTCAAACTTTGTATCGGCAATAATTATTCCACGTTCGGCTGCATAATCACGAGCATCTTTATAAATAGTCAAACTCAAATCCATAACTCTTTTACAAAGATCACTGCCAATAATTTTGGAAGCCTCTTCTATACTGATGTTTTCATCATGTTCCCCTATTTCAGCCTTGGTGGAAGGAGTGAAGAGAGGCTCTTCAAGTTTTGAAGAATTTACCAATCCTTTCGGAAGTTTATGACCACATATCTCACCGTTTTCTTGATAGGATTTCCAACCGGATCCTGCCACATATCCCCTTACAACACATTCAACTGGCAAGGGCTTTGCTTTTTTTGCAATTACAGATCGCCCGACCAATTGATCTTTGTAAGGTTTTAAAATTTCAGGATATTTATCAAAATCATGTTCAATAATATGATTTTGCACTAAATATTCAAATTTACGCATCCAAAATATACTTAATTGATTTAAAATAGTTCCTTTTCCAGGTATTGGATCATCCAAAATAACATCAAAAGCAGAAATACGATCAGAGGTTACAATCAATACACTTTTTTCATCAAGCTCATACATATCACGAACTTTTCCGCGGGAAATAAGTTTTAATTCTGGAATATTACTTGTAATTAGAGTCATTTTCTTTCCTTTTTTATGAATTTTTAATACGAATTTCAACACTTCTGGCATGGGCTTCCAAGGCTTCAAAACGAGCAAGTCCTGCAATGTATTCCACATTATTTTTCACAAATTGTGAAGAAGCCGAAATAATACTTGTCTTTTTACAAAATGTTTGAACGGTTAAAGCTGAAGCATGTTTTGCGCTTCCTTGGGTTGGCAAAACATGATTTGGACCTGCAAAATAGTCGCCGACAGGTTCTGCTGACCATGGCCCCAAAAATATGGCACCGGCATTTTCAATGGCAGAAACCAAGGACCAAGGGTCACTTGTCATCACTTCCAAATGTTCGGGAGCTATCTGATTTACAATTTCTACAGCCAAATCAATACTTGGTACAACAATAACAGCTCCCCAATCCTTTAATGATTTTTTTGCAATTTCAGCCCTGGGTAAGTCTTCAACTGCCCTATTAATTGCTGAAATTGCTTCATCTGCCTTATGTTCGGAAGTTGTAATATAAACAGAAGAAGCCAATGTATCATGTTCCGCTTGCGAAAGCAAATCTGCCACAACAAAATTGGTATTTGTATTTTCATCTCCAAGAACTAAAATTTCACTTGGACCTGCCAACATATCAATACCCACACCACCTTGTACCAATTTCTTGGCCATGGTCACATAGGCATTGCCGGGCCCTGTAATCACATTTACCGGTTTAATTGAATTTGTTCCGTGGGCAAGAGCTGCAATTGCCCATGGACCACCAACACGATAAACTTCATTAATTTCAAGCAAATAAGCAGCCGCTAAAATATAAGGACTGATTGTTCCGTCTTTTCTTGGTGGAGTTACAATGGCAATTTCTTTTACTCCTGCAACTTGAGCAGGAATGGCTTGCATCAATAAACTTGAAATAAGAGGTGTATCGCCACCTTTTCCCCCCGGAATATAAAGGCCTGCACGCTTTACAGGGCTTATTTTTTGACCTAAAATTGTACCGTCTTCCTTGGTTTGAAACCAAGAATTTTCTTTTTGTGCTTGATGAAAATCACGAATATTGGCAGAAGCTCTGCTTATCATTTCAAATTCACTTGGGCTAAGCAAGGAGGCAGTTTTTTGTATTTCAGAATCTGAAAGTTTTATTGATCCCTCAAACAGGGGACAATCAAAAAGTTTTGTTTGAGAAATTAAAAATTCATCGCCGTATTTACGAACAGAATCAATAATATTTTGCACTTCAAGCTCAATATTATGACCTTCTTCTTCTCGATTAAGCAATTTTTTTACCAAAAAATCTGCATCATTAATATCTGAAATAATATATTTTTCCATTTTTTACCTAAATATTGTCAATTATATTTTTACAAAATACTGCTTTGTAACAAGAAATTATCATGTTCTTCAGTACGTGAAATTATTTCATAAAAAATAATTTAATGCAAGCAATGGACTATGATAAAAATTTAAATTTTGTAAAAATTTTATGAAAGTTCTGATTTAATCGGTGCTTCCACAAAAAAAATCCCCCTGCAAAAGTAAACTTTACCTTTGTAGAGGGATTTTTTTTATATGGAAAACAAATTATCCGAGCAAGATATTCTTAGCTTTTTCATTATTTAAATCAGTAATGAAAGGAATATTTGTTTCTTTTTCTGTTTCTCTGTTTACAGAAGCAATGTCAGTACGAGCAATTTCACTAAGATTGAATTTACGAGCACCGGCCATCAATTGTTGAAGTCCTGCACCTATACGGTCAAGGTTTGTATACATGGCAATTGCACCATAAGGAATTGATTTCATTTCTTCTTTACCAATTTTAGCTTGAAGGGCATGATAGCCTGAAAAAATAGTTTCAGCACTATCGCCAATATCAGATACAGTTTTTGGTAAACTTGTCCAGTTCCCACTAACACTGTCTTTACGCTCAGGGTGAAGAGCACCTTCGATGTTTGCTCCCAAAAATCCGGGAATCATCATGGCACGCCCCATACAAATTAATTTTGTATACGGAGCACCAAGAGCCAAGGCTTTAAATATTTGGCTGGGTTTAGCCAAACCACCACCAAGGGCAATATCAGGAACTTTTTTACCATTTGCAGCTAAAATACTTGCATATTCATGGGTTTTAGCATGTAAAAGAATATTTGGCACGCCCCAATGTTCCATCATATCCCATGGGCTCATGCCTGTTCCGCCACCTGAACCATCAATGGTTAGAAGATCAAGTCTGCATTCACTGGCAAGGCGTAAGGAAAGTGCCAAGGCTTCCATTCCATAGGAGCCTGTTTTTAAAGATATGGATTTAAAACCAAGTCTTCTCAAATAATTTACACTGCTGTGGAAGTTTTTAATAACTTGATCATGACCGGTTAAAGCTGTGTAACCTAAGCGACTGTGACGAGCAAAGTGTCCGACGGCGCCGGCCTTATAAGCTGCTTCTGTTTCAGGCAAGGTTGGATCGGGATCCACAAGATATCCACGGTTTTTTAAAAATTTTGCATATTCAATATCTGAAACTTGGATTTCACCACCAATGTTTTTGGCGCCTTGTCCCCATTTTAATTCAATGGTTACCTTATCGGCATATTTTTCAGCAATGTATTCGGCAACACCATTTCTGGCATCTTCAACGTTAAGCTGAACAATAATTGCACCATAACCATCGCTATAACGTAAATAACCTTGAATACGGCGATCCATTTCAGGAGCTTTGGTTACTCTTCCATTGGTAATTACAGCCTCTTTGTCGACACCAACAACGTTTTCACCCACAACAACAGGTACGCCGCAAAGTGCACAGCCGGTTGCAAAGGAATTCCAATATTTGGCAGCAATAAATGTTGAACCCAAAGCACCTGTCATCAAAGGATATTTACAGGAAATTTGTTTTTTATAGCCAATTTTTGTTTCGAGACTGACATCTGTAAAAAGAGTGTCACCTGCTTTGGCAACTTTAGGATCGGAACCCTTTGCACCATAAAGATCACCTTGAATTTTAAGGGCATTATATGATACACCTACAGCACTCAAATTATCTGAACCGGCTGTTGTTTTACCAAAATCACGTGGATAAAGGATATCACGTCCCACCATTGAACCAAGCCAAGTTTCACATTTACCTTGACAGTCTGATCTACAAAGTGTGCAAAGCCCTGATTCACAGGTATTACCACGGTTAACTATTCCCAAAACATCATTATTTTTTAATTGTGACATTATTTGTTCCTCCATTACAAATTTGTAAAATTCAATAAAATGTAAATACAAAAAATTTTCAAATTTGGCAAGCATTTTTTAAAAATTTTTAATTTTTAATGCAAAAAAAAACAAATTATCTTGATTTTACTTTATTTATAAGGAATAAAGCATAAAATTTTGACCAAACTTTAAATTCAAAATTATCTATTTTTTAACAATTTTGTAAATTTAAAAAAAAAAGACCTTTAGAAATTTCTAAAGGTCAAAACACTTATTGCTCCACCAACTATCCACGCTACTCCAATTTGGGGGCTTTGCCCCCAAACCCCCAGCAAAGGGAGTGACTCCCTTTGCAAACCCCAATGATTTTTTCAAACTTTGTTTGAAAAAATGACTAAAATAAGAAATTTTCACTAGTCAATTGTGATAAAAATATCTTTTAATCTAAAATTTGGAATGACGTAATCAACTATTCAGTGGCTACAAATATTTATTCTCAATTTTACTAAAATGTTTTTTCAGGAAAGGGGGAAGCGATTGCTTACGTTTGAGGGGGGAAAACTCGCCCAGCCGTCAGGCGTCGTGGAATGTTTCAAAAAAAACGTGGCTTTCCCCCTCAAAAAAAACTAAAAAGGAGCGTCGTCCATTTCACTGGCTTCTGATGGAAAAGGAGATCCATAGTCTTGAAAATTTTCGCTTTGATTGTTTTGTGGTTTTTGGTAGGAGCGTTGGTTATCGTAGGCATCGGCAGAAAAGCTTGAGTCTTGATTTGCTCTGTCGCTTTTACGATCCAAAAACTGAATACGATCGGCTTTTATTTCTGTTGTATAGCGATCTTGCCCTTGTTGATCTTGCCATTTTCTGGTGGTCAACTTACCTTCAACATAAACAAGACTGCCTTTTCCGAGATATTGGCTACAATTTTCAGCAGTTCTTTGAAAAGTTACAATCCTATGCCATTCTGTTCTGTCGACTTTATTTCCTTCTCTGTCCACATAACCATCATCGGTTGCAACGGTTAAATTAGCAACGGCAAGCCCATTTGCACTATATTTTAATTCAGGATCTTTTCCCAATCTTCCAATAATTTGAACTTTATTTAACATAAATTAACCTCTATACTCTAGTCTTTTAATTGTTTCCTCTAAACCAAGTGCATAAATAATGGCATGCACAGAAGGCCCTCCTGTACTGCCGACCAAGGCAGCCCTTAAAGGAGTACCGATAAGTTTAAATTTAATTCCTGTTTTTTCAACATATTCTTGCAAACATTTTTCAAGGTCTTCCAAGGTGAAATTATAAGCTTTTAAATGGGGAATTAAATTATTAAATTGCTCTTTTGCATTATCGTCAAGAGATTTTAATGCTTTATCATCTAGCTCCAAATCTTTGACATCTTGGAAATAAGGTAGAATTTGTTTTGCAAAATCTACTAAATTGGCTACTCTTTCTTGATAAATAGGCAAAACAAGAGCTAATTTTTCCTTATCGGGATTATTTATTCCAAGTTTTTCCAAAAATGGCTCGATCAATCTTATACCATCTTCAATGGAAATATTTTTCAAATAATAGCCATTTAACCACATCAATTTATCAGGGTCAAAGGCAGATGGAGATGAGCTTAAACTTGTTCCATCAAATATTTTAATTAATTCATCCAGAACAAAAATTTCTTGATCCTTATGGGACCAACCAAGACGCACAAGATAATTTACCAAGGCTTCGGGTAATAATCCATCCTCTTGATATTCAATTACAGCTCTTGCACCATGGCGCTTTGAAAGTTTTTGTTTATCAGCCCCCAAAATCATGGGTACATGTCCAAATTTTGGCAATTTAAAGCCAAGAGCTTGATAAATCAGGATTTGTTTTGGAGTATTTGAAACATGGTCATCCCCTCGAACCACATGGGTAACGCCCATTTCATAGTCATCAACAACAACAGCCATATTATAGGTTGGCATATCATCGGTACGGCGTAGAACCATATCATCAAGTTCATTGACATCAACAACAATTTGCCCCTTAACCATGTCATTAAAAATGATTTTTCCCTCTGATGGTACTTTTAACCTAACCACCCTATTTTCTGCCTTTTCAAGTTTTCTCTCACGACATTTTCCATTATATTTTGGTTTTTCACCCTTGGCTCTGGCAACTTCTCGCATGGCTTCAACTTCTTCCACAGAACATTCACAATAATAAGCATGCCCCGATTCAAGCAATTTTTCAATATATGAATTATAAATATCTTGCCTTTGGCTTTGATAAATAAGCTCACCATCATAATCAAGACCAAGCCATTTCATGGAAGCAATAATTGAATCTGTATACTCTTGTTTAGATCTTAATGTATCTGTATCTTCAATTCTAAGTTTAAATTCTCCACCAAAATGGCGAGCCAATAACCAACAAAAAATGGCAGTACGCCCTCCCCCAATATGCAAATGACCGGTGGGACTTGGTGCAAACCGTGTAACAACTTTCATAATAATATCCTATAAAATAAATTCATAATCACTACTGCTCAGCTAATTTCTTGAAAAAGAAAACTCCATTTCAAAAAGAGTTTAAGGTAAAATCTCCGGCCATTCCCAATAAAATGAGCTTGCGCCATGGAGTAAAAAAAATTTTCCCCCAAGAAAATTAATCAACATTTCTATAAAAACGTTTCCTTAGCAAAAAAATTATATATTTTTTAAAAATTAAATACAAGCTTATATTTCTTTAAAAAATCCACAGGAAAATAAGACTCTTTGGCCTGCCTTAATCCATCTTCACCCAAATCTTGTTCACGATTTACAAATTTATATTTGGGGTCAAGATTATTATTAAAAACATAATTAATGGCCTGATATGATCCCTTATAATTGGTATGGGCTTTTTCAAAGTGAATAATAACAGTATCTTCTGTAAGCTCTTGTCCTAATGTAAAAGCAATCATTTTATCATCAACGTATAATGAACCACCAAAAAGATTGTCAAAATTCTCCCAATTCCTAAGCACCTTAAAAATAACGGAATTTTCAGATTTTAATGACGCACTTTTCTCACAATCATGCCATTTACACCATTCATCTTGCAATAAAAGAACTTCTTCTATACTACCCTTGGAATTATTCTTTGTATGCAATTCATGATAATCATAACCATAATTTTTCTGAAATTGCTTCACAAGGTTTTTTTTCTTATGATAAATATTACCTGATAAATTTCTTAATTTTTCTTGACTATAAATGTATTCCCATTGTCCTCTGTCCTCTTGTATCTCAAGTAAATCACCAAAAGTTTCTTTCATCAAATTGGCAAAACTTGCGGGAACTCTTTCCATGGTGAAACCATGGCAACTACATCGATTAATTGTCTCGCCTGTAGAATTATTTGCAGAACTATTTGTAAAATTATTTGTAAAATCAAGATCACAGGGTGATTCTAAATCCCTAAAAATATTTAAATCAAAATTATTCCAATCTCCGACCATTCCCCAGTAACATTTATAGGGATATTGTTGATAAATAATAGCCACAGAGTCAATAAAAGCAATAGATAGTTTATAATAATCTGCCCAGCCCCAAATATTGGTAAAAGTATAATCAGCCGATTTTTCAGGACTAAGTTGCCTTATTTTTTCATAATCATCTTTAATATCCAGACTGATCGGCATAAATTCAAATTTCATAATTACCCCATTATATACACACTTAAAATTTAGGTTCTTCTTTTTTCATGGCATGACTATGCCAGTTTTTAGTCAGAAAAATATAAAACATTGAACTTGCCTGAATTGCCATGGAAATAAGCATGGCAAAATACACTCCAACAGAACCATAAGCCATATAATGAGCTAAAAACCAAGCCAAAGGCAAGCGAATACCCCAAATACAAAATGGATTAATAAAAAGTGAATAAATTGTAGCACCTGCGCCAACAAAAATTCCACTGACAATTAAACCACCCACAGTAAAGGGAGTTGAAGCAATATTTATAATTAAATAGTTAACAATATTAGTTTTTGTATCAGAATTATCAGTAAAAGCAGATGCCAAGACATCCACAAAAGGATACATACATATTCCCACAAAAGACATTAAAGCTGATCCAAAAATGATAATTGCCAAGCCAAGTTTTTTTGCTTCCTGTATATTTCCTGCTCCAATGGCATTTCCAACCATAATGGAAGCCGTTGCATTAAAAGCAACAGCCGGCATAAATAAAATACTTTCAAGGCGCATACCTGAAGAAAGTCCGGCAAGAGCTGTCACACTATTTGGCAAAGCAGCCATAATCCCAAACAAAGTCAAATAGCCAAGTTGCCACAAAGTTTGCATTGTGATTGCCGGAATGGAAACCTTTAATAGGTAGGGAATGGCAGTTTTCATCCATGAAAAAGTAGGTATAATCCTATGTATAAATAATTTATGTTTAACCATAAGATAAAAAGCAAGAATTGCCCCAATAATAACAGCAACCAAGGAAGAAGCCATAATCCCTATTCCACCATAAGCAGGAAAACCAAAATAACCAAGGCCAAAGGTCAAATCTCCAAATACATTTAAACTTGTAACCAACAAAGCAACATAAAGCGGAGTTACAACATTGCTATTGGCTCTAAATAAAATAGCACTTAAATACATAATATATTGTGCCGGTAAACAACACAAAATAAAAGTGTAAAATGTAATGGATAAATCTAAAATATTATCCGGAACTTGCAAGGCAGACATGATTGGATAGCGAAAAATATAACCCAAAAAAGAAATAAAAAAAGACATACCCAAAGCAAATACAAAGACTAACCCTGTGTAACGCTTTGCTTTAATATAATTTTTTGCCCCCAGAGACTGGGTAACGGCAGCCATTGCCCCTGCACCTATTGAAGTACCAACCACCATGAAAAAAGCTTGAAGCTGGGCAGCAATACCAATACCGGCCTGGATATCATTATTAATCTGCCCCGCTGCCCACATGTCAGTCAATGATATGACAATAGTACAAAGCATCATCACAGTTTGAGGCCAAACAAGGCTCCAAATGGAATGATAAGGAATTTCACTTAAAAATGTCTTTACTTCAAATGTCTTCATAATTTTTTTTGGACTCCAAAGGGTAAGAAAACCATTGCTGTTCAGCCAATTTTTTTTGGGAGGGAAAACCCACGCCATTCCGGTTTTCAAAAACTATAATTATGGCATAATTTTTGATTTTAGATATTAAGTAAAATATTAATAAATCAAAATAGTTATGTTATTACTTAATAAAATGTTTTTTAAGGAAAGGGGGAAGCAGTTACGTTTGAAGGGGAAAAACTCGCCCGGCCGTCAGGCGTCGTGGAATGTTTCAAAAAAACGTGGTTTTCCCCCTCAATCCGGAATCACGTGGGGGAAACCCTCCCTTTCCTGAAAAACATATTTTCAATCAACAATATAACTATATTAATTTATATTTTACTAAATTTTCAAAAATTGCTTTTTAAAGTATAAACTAATTAATCAATAATACATGCAAAAATATCATCAAAGGTTTCACGTCTACGAATTAGTTTTGCACTCCCGTCTTTTTGAATTAAAACTTCAGCTGGACGAAGTCTTTGAGTATAACTTGAACTCATAGCAAAACCATAGGCACCTGCATCCAGCATTGCCACAATATCACCTTCTTCAATATATGGCAAAAGGCGATTTTTTGCAATAATATCACCGGATTCACAAATATTACCGACAATAGTTTGCTCAATTAATTCAGCATTACTATCTTCTTGCTTGGCTTTATAAATTTCAACATCATGAAAAGAATCATACATCATGGGTCTTGCCAAAACATTAAAACCTAAATCTGTTCCCACATAATGTTTTTCACCATTTTGCTTATGAGTATAAACAGAACCAAGCACCAAACCGCATTCAGCACTGATATAACGACCGGGCTCGAGATAAAATTTACCTTTGTAATTATATTTTTCTGACCAAGTTTGTAATGTTGTATCCAGTAATTTTGAAAATTCTGCCAAATCAAAACGTTCTTGATTTTCATATTTATGATAAGGAATACCAAATCCACCACCAAAATCAATTACTTCAAGGTCTTCAATATTTGGCAATTTAGAAGCAAGATCAAGCAAAACCGCAGCGGCTTCAATATAGGCTCCGCCGTCCATGAATAGGGAACCTATATGATGATTGATTCCGGCAAGTTTAACATTATATTTAGCCAAAATTTCAAGAACTTGCGGTAATTTTTCAGGGTCTACTCCAAATTTTGTTTCTTTTCCGCCGGTCACAACCTTGGCACTATGGCCTGCTCCAATCCCAGGATTGAATCTGACCATTATTTTTCCGTTTTGATTAATTTTACATAAATTTTCAATTTGAGATAATGAATCCACACTGACAAGCACGTTTTTTGAAAGAGCAAATGCAAGCTCTTCATTACTTACATTATTACAAACATATAATATTTCTTCAGGTTTAAATCCCGCTTTTAAATTTAGTGTCAATTCACCCGGAGACATGGCATCAATTAAGCAACCTTCTTCCTTAATTATTTTCAAAAGATTTGTATTGCCATTGGCCTTTGCTGAATAATTTACCCTAAATCCTTCATGGCTTGAAAGTTTTAAAAAATCTTGACAACGCTCACGCAGAATATTTTCATTATAAACATAGAGAGGGCTTCCATATTGTTTTACCAAATCATGTACATTTTCATTTCCAAAAAAATTAATAGATTTTGTATAACTTGAACGATTATTTGACATTTATAAATCCTTATCACAAATATTATAAAATACAGAAAATTATTTTATAATAATTCTTATTATTTAGTCAGTAAATTTTATGAGAACGCTGATTAATTTTAAAACCCTAATTAATCAGTGTTTCTATAAAGTATTTTAAAATAAAGGGAGTACAGAATATGCACTCCCTAAAAATTATATATATTAAATAGTTAACCAATGCTAAAAATCATTTCTATGTTATTCATAAAAAAACATAACATCCTGTTCCATTTTTTGAAAATTTTTATCCACTTCAGCCATATTTTTCTTCATAAATAAAAACATATTCTTTAGCACAAGCAAATTTAATTATTTTTTAAGCCAAGGCATCATTTCACGTAAGCGAGCACCTACATCTTCTAGCTCATGGGCAGCTTCATTTTTGCGAGTAGCTTTAAACATTGGATAACCTGCTTGAGCTTCTAAAATGAAATCTCTGGCAAAACGGCCTTGTTGAATATCATCAAGAATACGACGCATTTCTTTCTTGGTTTCTTCTGTTATAATTCTTGGACCTGTAACATAATCACCATATTCAGCAGTGTCTGAAATGGAATAACGCATTTTGGCAAGTCCGCCTTCATACATAAGGTCAACAATAAGTTTTACTTCATGCATACATTCAAAGTAAGCAATTTCAGGTTGATAGCCTGCTTCAACCAAGGTTTCAAAACCGGCTTTAATCAAGGCTGAAAGTCCACCGCAAAGAACTGCTTGTTCACCAAAAAGATCGGTTTCAGTTTCTTCTTTAAAGGTAGTTTCAATAACACCTGAACGGGTTGCGCCAACACCTTTGGCATAAGCCAAAGCTTTTTTCATGGCATCACCTGTGGCATCTTGGAAAATCGCAACAAGACCGGGAACGCCCCCGCCCTCTGTATAGGTACGGCGAACAAGGTGACCAGGTCCCTTTGGTGCAATCATGAACACGTCCACATCTTTTGGTGGCACAATTTGCCCGAAATGAATATTAAAACCATGAGCAAATAATAAAGCTTTTCCGGCAGTTAGGTTAGGCTCAATTTCATTTTTGTATACAGCAGCTTGATATTGATCAGGTAATAAAATCATAATCAAATCAGCTTTTGCAGCTGCATCTTTAGCTGAAAGCGGCTCAAAACCATGTTGTTTTGCAAGCTCATAATTGGCTCCGCCAGGACGTTGTCCAATTACAACATTAACCCCTGAATCACGTAAATTCTGGGCATGGGCATGACCTTGGCTACCATATCCAATGATAGCAACAGTCTTATCTTTTAAAAATGATAGATCAGCGTCCTGTTCATAATAGGCTTTCATCTTGTCCTCCAAATAATAACAAAAAAATTTAATAAAAAATAAATATACTTTTTAGCTTATACTGTCAAACATTATTAAGGAAACATGACTTAATCACCATGATTTCGGATTGAGGGGGGAAACCTCATTTTTTGAACTAATCCATTATGCTTAGTATCTTGCTTTATCTAACTATCTCTATACCCAAATATTTTTTATGTTATTAGATGTTTATATTGATATAATAATATATTTACGCAACCATCTTTATTTACAGATTAAACTAAAAGCACTGTCAATTACGAGAAGGTTAGCAGAACCGACGTGGCAATCCACATCACCGTTAACTCCGCTAAATTTTACACAAGGTGTAAAAGTATATAAGTTAAAAATAAAAATAGTTACTTTTCCCCCTTTCACTTCGTGAGGGGTATAAAATAAGATCTACACATAACTTTAAATAATACATACATACCTTGACAAATAATCATTAATGTCATATCAATATTTTTAGATATGACATTAGTTTTAGGAAGATACTGTTCAATCTCAAAAGAATATTTGCATTAGCTTCGGCACACGTGTAATAAAATTACACTTATGCCTACGCAATGGTCGCCTGCTATCGCAGTCGACGATAGTGATTTCATCTGAAATTACTATAGATTTATTTTTTAATTTTTAATATAAAGAGTTTTTAGCGGGAGATTTTTTATGAGTGAAAAAAATTCGACAGGAATCAGTTTTTTTGAAAGATATTTAACCTTATGGGTTATTTTCTGTATGGTGATTGGTGTTTTAATTGGACAATATATGCCTTCAATTCCAAGTTTTTTAGAAAAATTTACTTATTTTGAGGTATCTTTACCCATTGCTGTTTTAATTTGGGTAATGATTTATCCCATGATGTTAAAGGTAGATTTTCAAAGTGTAAAAAATGTAGGTAAAAATCCACAGGGCTTATATGTAACATGGATAGTAAATTGGCTTATAAAACCATTTTCCATGTTTTTAATTGCCTATTTTTTCTTTTATATTTTATTTAGCGCTTGGATTCCAAAGGATTTGGCTGAAGATTATCTTGCAGGTGCAATTTTACTTGGCGCAGCCCCCTGTACAGCCATGGTTTTTGTTTGGAGTCATTTAACAAAGGGAAATTCTGCCTATACAATTGTGCAAGTAGCCACCAATGATTTAATTATTCCCATAGCTTTTGTGCCAATCGTAGCTTTATTACTTGGCGTCAGCGGATTTGGCGCTCCGTGGGGAACTCTTATTTTATCTGTTGTTCTCTTTGTGGTTATTCCCTTGGCAGCCGGAATAATTACCAGAGTTACAATCATAAAAAAACATGGTCCGGAATATTTTGAAAAACAATTTATTCCAAAGTTTGGGAATGCAACCATTGTGGGACTTTTATTAACTTTGGTTATAATTTTTTCATTTCAAGGTTCAATTATTGTAAATAATCCCGTACACTTGGTTTTAATCGCCATTCCTTTAATTATTCAAACTGTTTTAATTTTTGGCATTGCTTATTTTTGGTGCTATAAATGGAAACTTCCCCACGAAATCGCAGCTCCTGCCGGTATGATTGGTGCTTCAAACTTTTTTGAACTGGCTGTGGCTGTTGCCATTGCTATTTTTGGAGTAGACAGTCCTGTGGCTCTTGCAACCGTTGTGGGCGTTTTGGTGGAAGTACCAATCATGCTAATGCTTGTAAAATATGCCAATAACACAAGGAACTTATTTAATCATGCAAAATAATACATTAAATAAACCAAAAATTGCCTTTGTCTGTGTGCATAATTCTTGTAGAAGTCAAATGGCAGAAGCACTTGGCAAACATTATGCAAACAATGTTTTTGAAAGTTATTCAGCAGGTACAGAGGTCAAACCACAAATAAATCAAGATGCTGTACGATTAATTAAAGAAATTTACCAGATTGACATGGAAGAAACTCAATACAGTAAAGTACTATCTGATATTCCGACTGTAGATATTGTTATCACCATGGGTTGTAATGTAAATTGCCCCTATTTACCTTGCAAATATAGAGAAGATTGGGGGCTGGACGATCCTTCAGGTAAAGATGATATCGAATTTAAAATCATTATAGATAAAATCGAAGAAAAAATAAAAGATTTAAAATCAAGAATAGAAAATAATAGCATTTTATAAAACAAAAAACTCTGCAAAATTTGCAGAGTTTTTTATTCTTGCATTATAATTTTCTCAAAAATAAGTATAAAATCTGTATTCAATTTATAAAATTTGTTTTTTCAAATAACAATATAACTATTTTGATTTATTAATATTTTATTTAATGTCTAAAATCAAAAATCATTCCATAATTATGTTTTTTTAAAACCGGAATGGCGTGCTGCTTCCCCAGGGCTAACGCATCTAAATTGAAATAGTTTTTCAATTTTATAATATGTTGATATATCATTGTTTTTTTTATTTAAATTTTTTATATTTTTTGTATAAAATATGTTTTTTTAAGGAAAGGGGGAGTTTGAGGGGGAA
>CAYJGE010000022.1:0-29041 GCA_964369835.1 uncultured Mailhella sp. | reverse complement strand
CTAAAATCAAAAATCATGCCATAATTATGGTTTTTTAAAACCGGAATGGCGTGCCTAAGGGCTTCGTCCTCGCAATGACACCGCTTTAGTTTTTTTGATATATCAAAGAGTTAAGATTATTAGTTAACGAAATAAAAAATATTGGCAGTCATTGCGAACGAGTGAAACGAGTGTGGCAATCTCCTCGCCAAATCGGGAACTTAAAACAGCCTTTAACGGGGACAGCCTTTAACGAGAACATCCCCAAAAAAACTAATCAATATCAACAGTTGTTCCCATTAAAATTCCATGTTGTTTCAATCTTTGGGCATCTGATTTTGCCACAAAAATTGGTTTGCCGTCATAATCACATTCGGCATAAAACATGGCAGTGGCAACAGTACCTGGGGTTGGCACAAAGCATTGAACCTGTTGAGGTTTCCAATTTCTTGCCCTTAGCCAATCGGCAAGCTCCAGCATGTTTTGATCTGTACAGCCTGGAAAAGCGCTTAATAAATAGGGAACAACATATTGTTCCTTGCCAATTTTTCGGCAATAGGAATAAAAAGACTCCAAGAAAACTTCAAAGCTATCCATTTGAGGTTTTCGCATTAATTTCAGAACATTTTCTGAACAATGTTCGGGAGCTACTTTTAATTGTCCGCCTGTAAATTGCCCTGCATATTCATTTAAAGCCTTTTTTTGGGTAAGAGCCAAATCAAAGCGAACCCCACTGGCAATTCTGACATGATTTACCCTTGGGATTTTTTTTATTTCATGTAATAACTCAAGATGTTCATTTTGATTTACTTGAAATTGAGGACAAATTTTTGGAGTAAGACAGCTTGATCTTTGGCAGTTAAAATTTTCTGAATTTCTCAAATTACATTTCCCCTGCCACATATTGGCAGAGGGGCCGCCCACATCACTGATACTTCCATCAAAATCCCTTTGAAAGCTAAGATTTTTAATTTCATTTAGAACAGAATTTTTAGACCTTGAGCTTATTTGTCTGCCCTGATGAAGAGCAAGGGAACAGAAAGAACAACCTCCCCCACAACCTCTATGGCAAGTTATACTGGTTTGCATCATGGTTTCGGCAGGGATTTTCCCCCTAAACTCAGAATTGGCTTTTAAATAAGAGGGGTGAGCTTTGCGTGTAAATGGCAAGCTATACAACAAATCCATTTCTTTTTCGGTTAAAGGTTTTGCAGGTTTTTCAACCAAAATAGCCCTTTCATTGTCCTGTTCTTGAACTAAATAATGATCAGCCCCATGAATATGACGTTCCGCCATAAGGCTGGCTTCAATCAATAATTTGGGATTACGTTCAATATCACGGTGAGAAGGTAATATTTCAACATTGTTCGGTAAATTTATGATTTCAGAATTTTTTATAATGCGTGCCGTTCCATTAATTCCGGCCAATGCCCCTTGCCAAGGTTTTTTAATTTTTGAATTTCTTATTCTTTCATAAATTAAATTGGGGTTTTCATCATAAAAATTTTCCAAATTTTGAGCAGTTTGTAAAATTGCCCTTTCGCCCATGCCATAGATAACCAAATCAAGTTTGGCGTCGGCAATGATGGACTTACGCAAACTATCAGACCAAAAATCATAGTGGGAAAGACGGCGCAAACTGGCTTCAATTCCTCCCCCCACAATGGGCAAGTCGGGAAAAGCTTGCTTGACCAAATTGGTATAAACCATGATGGCTCTATTTGGTCTTGCTCCCCATTTACCGCCCGGTGTATAGGCATCATCATGTCTTTTTTTACGAAAAGCCGTGTAATGGGCAAGCATGGAATCAATGGCACCGGCACTGATTCCCGCAAAAAGGCGAGGGCGTCCCATGATTTTCAATTTTTCAATAATGTTTGGATCTTTCCAATTGGGTTGAGTTATAATCCCAACTTTATAGTCATGGTATTCTAAAAAACGCCCAAGCAATGCCATGGCAAAGGCAGGATGATCAATATGAGCATCACCTGAAATCAATAAAATATCAAGTTCATTCCACCCCCTTGCTTCCATATCAAGTTCATTCATTGCCAAAAATTTTGTTGTTCCTTGAACGTGATTTTGTTGCCTTGCTTTTGATTTGAAGGAGTTTTTTTTATAATTGGGATTATATGTCATGTTTTCACTTTCTAAATTTTAAAATTTTATGGAAGCATTAATTAAATCAATGCTTCCATTGTTTTCATTTTTATAATTGATTACAAGGTGATAAGCTTATCTTCTGCATTAATCATCTTGGTTAATAATTCACCTGTATAAAGAACATTTATTTCAAGTGATTCTAAGGTTTCAATCACATTAAGCTGTTCTGCACAGGCTTTACAAGCTGATACAGTTCCGCCTTCGGCTTGAAAGGTTTTTACAAGCTCTTGAATTTCAGGGTTTTCAGCCACAAGTTTGGCTGTTGCACCCCAAACCAAGATATGAACATTATCCCACCAGCCCTTGCGCAATGAATTGGTTGCATACATAAAAACCATTAATTTCGCCGTGGTTGGATTATCATTAATCCATAAAATATTTAATTTTTTTTCCATCAGATCACCCTGTTTTATTCTGTCTTATTCTGATTTATTTTGAAACAAACAAATAAAAATAAAATTATAAGGGAAAAACCATTTTCCCTCTTTTTTCATTAATATTTAATGCAAAGGCTTCATACAAAGCACTACCACCGCAAACTATGCCCACATAACCTGCCAAAACGTGGAAGAAGTGACTTTCGGCAAAGTTGGCAATGGCTAAAAGCAAGAAAAGCACTACAAGTGTGCCAAAAATCATTTTACCGATGAACGGGCCTTCTTTAATTGCCAAATAATTAAAATAAGTGAATACGCCCCACATTAGCAAATACCAGCCCATGCCTGTGGATGAAGTGGCAGGCATGCCAAGGGCAGGAGCATTCCAAATTAACACCAAGGTTAACCAAAAGGCACCGTAAGAAGTAAAAGCCACCCCACCAAAAGTATTGCCTCGTTTAAATTCTAAAACGCCGGCAATCATTTGACAGATTCCGCCATAAAAAATACCCATGGCCATGATCATGGCATTCAGTTCAAAAAAACCGGCATTATGAATGTTTAAAAGAACTGTGGTCATACCAAAGCCGGCAAGTCCCAAAGGTGCAGGGTTTGCTTGCTTTTTTTCATTTGTTGCGTCAGACATAAAATCTCCATAAATTATAATTTAAATGATTAATATATGACTATTTATTAATCATTTTTAAAAACTCTGCCAATTCCTCATCGGGCATTTTAAATGTATGTTCTTCGCTTGGAAAATCCATATTTTCCACATCATGAACATAGGATTTTATAGCATTTTCAATTGGTTTTGCCAAATCTGCATATTTTTTTACAAAGCGAGGGCTAAAGTCAGACAAACCAAGTAAATCATGGAATACCAGAACTTGCCCATCACAGTCACTGCCTGCCCCAATTCCTATGGTCGGAATATTTAATCTTTTGCTGACAATTTTAGCAACGGGTGCAGGTATTGCTTCCAAAACCAAGCAAAAACAGCCTACTTTTTCAAGGGCAAGAGCATCTTCCAAAAGATTAAAGGCTGTCTTGGCTGTCTTGGCTTGAGCTTTAAAGCCTCCGAACATATTGGCACGTTGAGGAGTCAGCCCCAGATGTCCTACAACAGGAATTCCTGCATTTACCAAGGCTTTTATTTGGGGCAAAATATTTTTCCCACCCTCAAGTTTAACGGCTCTGACATTTGTTTCCCTAAAAAGTTGTCCTACATTTTTTAATGCAGACTTCTTACCCTGTTCATAGGATAAAAAAGGCATGTCTGCCACAATTAATGTATTTGGTGCATTTTCCACAACAATTTTTGTATGATAAATCATTTGGTCAAGGGTAACAGAATTTGTATCTTGCTTTCCCTGTATGGTCATGCCTAAACTGTCGCCAACTAAAATCATATCAACATTTGCCCTTTGTGCAAGTCTGGCTGATGTTGCATCATAGGCTGTCAACATTGACAATTTTCTAGGGTTTTCAGTTTTTTTCAAATGCAAAACATCTGTTATCGTAAGCTTTTTTTTATTTTCCATAATAGTATTTTTATAGAATGTTAAATATATGCCGATTAATCCTATATAGTATTTTAAGTTGACATCACTAATGTCAACTTTTTGAAAGCACACTTGCTTCGGCACTCGTGCAATAAAATTGCACTTATGCCTACGCAGTGGTCTCCTGCTATCGCAGTCGACGATAGTAATTTCATCTGAAATTACTATACAAAGAACCAATCAGCATATACTTAGTTTTTATAAAGGATATTTTCCATAATTTTGTTCAAAACGTGTAATAAATTCTTCTTTGCTGAAATAATGCTCTTGAGTTCCATGTTTTTCAATGCAATAAGCTGAACATATTGAACCTATTTTAACACTTGTTTCAAGATCAAGTCCATTTGAAAGTCCATATAAAATACCTGCTCTAAGAGCATCTCCTGCCCCTGTCGGTTCCAAAACATTGTCAACGGTTGGTGCCATAATATGAATTGAAGTCTTACCGCTTGCAACTTTACACCCTCTTTCTCCAAGGGTTGTTATTACATACTTTGCTTTTGCAAGAAGTTCTTCTTGAGTAGTCTTTGTAATTCTTCTTATCATTTCAAGCTCATAATCATTACCAACCAATATTTCGGCACCTTCAATATTGGCAAGGTGAGCTTCCCTTGATAGGGCAGGAATATTTTGACCCGGATCATAAATATAGGGAGTATTGTTTGCCTTATAATGGGCAGAAAAATTTTGCATATCGTCAAGATTGCCGGGTGAAATGATGCCAAGGTCATTGGCTTGGCATTTGGGGTATTTTTCGGTAGGGGTTTGGTGGGACATGGAAGCAGGGTTAAATCCTGTGATTTGATTTCCTTTGCTATCTGTATAAATATAACAGCCGGCAGTCAATTCATCAGAAAAAATGCTTATATTATCAATATTAATTCCAAATTTTTCAAATTTAAGTTGCATTTCATTAAAATCTTTACCCACACTGCTATAGATAAGAGGTTTTTCACCCAAGAGGCTAAGACTATAGGCAATATTTCCGGCTGTTCCGCCAAATTTTTCTTCGACCCTATCAATAAGCAAGCTAACATTAATCATGTGCAATTTATCGGGCATGATATGATCTTCAAAGGATCCGGGAAATAACAAAATGCGGTCAAATGCAATTGAACCTGAAATATGAATAGACATAGAAACTCCTAATATTTAAATATTTTTATTATAACAATCATTTTACAATAATTACAAAGTATGAATACTTTCCACAATCCAAGATAAATATTCTTCATTTCCATCAAGAATTGGCAAAGAAACTATACAAGGAACTTCATAATTGTGCAATTGTTTAACTCTATCCTTTAAATCTTGAAATTTTAAAGCTGTGGTTTTGGCAATTATCACATATTCTTCATTTTCTTGAACTTCATTATCCCACCAATAAATTGATTCGATGGGAAAAATATTTGCACAAGCAATTAATTTTTCTTCAACTGTTGTTTTTGCTATGTTTCTTGCCATTTGTTTATTCTCACATGTGATATATACCACAATTGCCATTTTTTATCTCCTTTTCACAGTGATTAAATTTATGAGTAAATTTAAGTTTTCAATTATTAAAAAATAATTTATAAGATAACAACCACTGCCAGAATAGTTTTTTATGATTTTTTTCATAACATTTGCTATGCAGTGGCAATCATATCGAAAATCAAAAAAAATTCAATAAATTTATAGGTGATAATTATGGAAAAAATTTCTAAAGCCATGAAAGCGGTTCAAGGCAAGATAAAAGTCGACTTAAGAATTGACAATGCCTATCTGGCTGATTTACACAATGGAGAATTTTTTCACGGAAGTATCTGTATTTATGATGGAATAATTGTTAGCTATGAAAAACTGAACGCCAATGAAATCATAGATGCAAATAATGCCTATCTTATCCCAAATTATATTGATGGGCATGTACACATTGAATCTTCCATGTTAAGTCCGGCACGGTTTGCCGAGCTTGTTTTAGCCTTGGGCACAGGCACTGTAATTGCAGATCCTCATGAAATTGCCAATGTTTTTGGAATTAAAGGCATTGAATTTATGCTTGCATCGGCAAAATCAAGCCCTTTAAATGTTCAAATGATGATGCCTTCATGTGTTCCTGCCCTACCCATTGAAGATGCGGGGGCCGTTTTGGAAGCAAATAATATGGAAGAATTATTTAAAAACGAAAACATTTTGGGTCTTGGTGAAATGATGAATGTTTTCGGAGTAGTAGAACAAGATGAATCTGTAATGGATAAAATAAAATTGGCAAAAAAATATGGTAAAATCATTGATGGGCATGCACCTGAAGTAAAAAATGCCAATTTGGATACCTATGTTTTGGCAGGAATAAAAACAGATCATGAATGTATCACTGCCGAGGAAGTTAAAGATCGTTTACGCCGTGGCATGTATGTTTTAATTAGAGAAAGTTCCGCTGCCAGAAATTTATCAAGACTGTTACCTGCCATAACTGAAAAAAATTCCAGATATTGTATTTTTTGCACAGATGACAGGCAAGCCAATGACATTATGCATAGGGGACATATTAATTCCATTGTAAAACAAGCCGTCAGTTTGGGGCTTGATCCCATAACCGCCATTCAAATGGCAAGTTTAAATCCTGCCGAATGTTATGGATTAAAAAATAAGGGAAGTCTCAGCATTGGAAAAGATGCCGATTTTATGCTGGTTGACAGCATTGATGCAAATGAAGAAAAAGGCTTTTTCCCACACAGTGTCTTTGTAAAAGGGCATAAAGTTGTTGAAGATTCTCAATATTGTTCAGATAATACTTTTACAAAGCAAAACAATAATTCCAAATCTGAACTTGACGAACTTGAAAAAAGCATGTCCAACAGCATGAATTTTACAATGCCCAATGATTTTAATTTATACATACCATCAGGTAAAGCAAGGATTTTAAAAATATTTCCCAATTCCCTATACACCGAATGTGAAATTAGAGATATAAATATTGATAATCAAGGTTTTTTTGATTTTAGACTAAACCAAGGTTTTACAAAAATTGCTGTTTTGGAAAGACATAAAAATAAAGATAAAATGGGGCTTGGTTTACTTGATCCCATTTATGGCCTTAGCAATGGGGCAATTGCGTCCACCATTAATCATGACAGTCATAATCTTATTGTTGTGGGTGATAATGATGCTGACATGTTTTGCGCCTTAGAAGAAATGAAAAAGCTCAAAGGCGGTATTGTCATGGTTGGCAATGGCATTGTTTTGGAAAGTTTATCCCTTGAACTTGGCGGATTAATGAGTAATCAATCGGCCAAAATCGTTTCTGAAAAATTGGCAAAAATGCAAAATTTGGCTGATACCCATTTTGGAATTTGGAATAAAACAGATGCTTTCATGACCCTTAGTTTTTTAGCCTTATCTGTTTTGCCAAAATTCAGAATAACAACATCAGGTTTATTTGATTCGGAAAAATTTAAATTTGTCGATATTGATGCAGCTATAAACTAGATTATATTTCTAAATTATTTTTTCGAGAGGGGGAACTTTCACGCCATTCCGGTTTTCAAAAACTATAATTGCGGCATAATTTTTGATTTTAGATATTAAATAAAATATTAATAAATCAAAATAGTTATGTTATTGGCTGAAAAAATGTTTTTTAAGGAAAGGAGGAGTTTGAGGGGGAAAAACTCGCCCAGCCGTCAGGCGTCGTGGAATGTTTCAAAAAAACGTGGTTTTCTCCCTCAATCCTGAATCACGTGGGGAACTTTTGAAAAAGTTCTCCACTCTCGACCTCTCCCCCACAAAATTTTTTAATAATATGTTAGCAGCCATGACTTAATGATTACAACTTATAAGGTTTTATTTTGAAATATGAACCATACAATCTATTCAACATACTTATATCATAAGCATTAATTAAGAAACACACACCAATAAAATGAGGTAATTATGTTATTGGATAAGCCATCAATACTTACAGCCCTTGGCATAACAATCAATGAACATATGCATAATAGTGAAAATGCTATTAAAAATTATTTATATTCAACAGCCAGTCTTGAAGAACTTAGGCAATTACATATCTTACCCTTCACGGCAACAATGAAGGTTGACGAAAAAACCATACATCCCATGAACAGATTGTCCGGAGGAGCTTCCCTTGCCCTTGCCGAATGTTTGGCAGGTTATGCATCATATATTTTTTGCGTGGAAAATGAATTTCCGACGGGGGTTTATGTAACGGCAAATCATATTGCAACAGCCAATATGGGGGAAGTTTTACTGGCAAGTGCGGATTTGGTTCATAAGGGTAAAAAAAACCATATTTGGAATGTGGATATAACCAATGAAAAAGGTAAGCTGATTTCAAGTATCAGAGTCACAAACCTTATTACTTCAACAAAACAATAAAAATATTGAATAGAGAAAAGGAAGTTATATGAGTAAAAGAACATGGGAAAAAATTAAGGATTATGAAGAAATAATTTTTGAATTTTTTCAGGGTATTGCAAAAATAACAATTAATAGAGAAAGATATCGTAATGCTTTTACACCCACAACAGTAGCAGAAATGAGTGAAGCTTTAAACTTTTGTCGCAACAGTCAAGATATTGCCGTGGTTGTGATGACAGGCGCAGGAGACACAGCCTTTTGCAGTGGGGGCGATATGAACGTGAAAGGACATGGTGGCTATGTGGGAAAAGATGGCGTTGCCCGTTTAAATATTTTGGACGTACAAAAGCAAATCCGATCCTTACCAAAGCCTGTTATTGCCATGGTCAATGGTTTTGCCATTGGCGGCGGTCATGTTTTGCACGTGGTTTGCGACATGTCAATTGCTTCTGAAAATGCAATTTTTGGACAAACAGGCCCTAGGGTAGGCAGTTTTGATGCAGGATTTGGCTCTTCCTATTTGGCAAGAATTGTTGGACAGAAAAAAGCCAGAGAAATTTGGTTTATGTGTAAAAAATATTCAGCCCAAGAAGCCTTGGACATGGGGCTTGTCAATAAGGTTGTGCCATTGGCTGAGCTTGAAGATGAAGTTGTTTCATGGTGTGAAACATTAATGGAACATAGCCCCATGGCGTTAAGAATGATAAAAGCCGGATTAAATGCAGAACTTGACGGTCAAGCAGGTATTCAAGAATTGGCAGGAGACGCAACTTTATTATATTATTTGACAGAAGAAGCCCAAGAAGGCGGAAAGGCATTTTTGGAAAAACGTAAACCAAATTTTCAACAATATCCAAAGTTTCCCTAATAGGTGATTCCAAATTGAGGGGGGGGGAAACCCAGGGGCAACGCATCTAATTTTTCTTGAGGGGGAAAACCACGTTTTTTTTGAAACATTCCACGACGCCTGACGGCTGGGCGAGTTTTTCCCCCTCAAACGTAAGCAATCGCTTCCCCCCTTCCTGAAAAAACATTTTATTAAATTACAATATAAATGCCTTGATTTAATGAATTAACTTCTAAAAAACAAAGTAATAAAAAAAATAATTATACAGACTATACTCATCAAAGCAAGTATTCTTGTTCTTTTTACCCCGGCTTCAACTTCTGATTTTGTCATTAAATAATTACACTTAGGACAACTCTGAGCATTTTCTTGCAAACCTATCGGCTTTTTACAGTTTGGACATATTAGCGATTTTTTCATAATTTTATACCTCATTCATTTATTTGAATCTTGGGATTATTTTGAATAAGTTTTTTGGCTGAATAATAAAAATCCAAAAGTTTTTCATGCATAATCTTTCTAAGTTTCGGCAATTTCATATATAAATTTTGCCCTTGGGTTTGCAATGATTTTAGATTATTCAGCACACTTATATTATTGGGAAAATCATATAAATAGGCATAATCATTTTCCAAAAGGTACACCAGATCTTCATTTACTCCTATATAAACTCTACTGCTTTGTGTTTTTGCCAATTCCTGATCATAAACATAGGTAAATTCATTATTTTCAGCTAAATATCTCTTAGAAAATTCAATGGGAATAAATAAACCCTCTTCATTTTTGAATAACATACTTTTGCCAAAGGCTGTATTGGCATATTCAATGCCCACCATATCGGCTAGGGTAGGAAAAATATCAATTTGAGAATGTAAGGCAGGGTTTAGGCCTGTAATTATTTTATTGGGTGCATGAATAATAAGTGGTACATGCCAAGCTTGCAAAGAAAAATTGGCATAACTTTTATTCATGTTTTTACTTTTATTTTGTATTCCATGATCTCCATAGATTACAAAAATTGTGTCATCATACCAATTGGTTTTTTCAGCCAGTTCAAAGAAAATTTTTAAGGCATGGTCAGAAAATCTTAAGGATTGATACTCTTCATTGCTTTCAAAGCCCCAATATTCAAGTGTGGATGTGCTTGGTTTTTCGCTGATTTTAAAACCCATATTATCCTTGGGTATGGTAAAAGGTCTATGAAAACCTGCGGTTTGAATAAAAGCTATAAATGGACTGTTATTTGATTGTTGATTGAATAAATCTATGGATTCCCTAAGCAGAGCCAAATCGGACACACCCCAAACATCATTAATGGGTGCTTGCCAATAATTATCTTCATAAAGCTTTAATTCTTCAATATTATTTTGCAAAATCCCCCTAATATTTGCCCAATTGGCATTTCCGCCAATTAAATAATATTTTTCATAATTATCAAATTGATCAAAAATTAAATTTTGATTTATGGATCTTGGATTACGCGATGATGTTCCGCCATGGAAATTAACATCGGGTATGCCTGTCATGGTGGCAAAAATCGAGCGAGCCGTTGTGCGTGAATTTGAAAAAAAGTTCGGATAATATAATGAATTATCTGCCAATTTCTTCAAAAAAGGTGTTGGATCCAATTTAAATTCATTCTCAACTTCATTTGAATACAGACTTGACATGCCATGATCCAAAGAAGTCTTATTTGTGGTCAGTGATTCCATCATTATAATGATAATATTATGTTTTTTATTATCATTTTCCTTGAAAATCCTCAAAAAATTATTTTGTAAACTTTTTTCATCTAAATTAAAATTGTCGCTTCCCAAATAATCCGCCATACGGGCAAAACCATTAAAATCATTTGGAATTTCAGGATCTTTTACTTTAAAAATATGCAATGTATCATAAACATTTTGAATTGGATGAATAGCCAAAAGGGTTAAATTTTTATCCGTGTTAAAATATGCATTACTCCAACGCAAAGGAAACAAACTTAAACTAATTTGCCCATATCCCATGATAGCTATGATTAAAAAAGTAAATATTCTTAAAATTAAAGCCAAGGAAAAACTTATACTGTTTTCTTGAAAGCCAATGGAATTATTTTTTTTAAAAGAAGTTCTCGGACGAACTCTGACGGGATTGTTTTTTTTCAATAAAAAATTAATAAAGTAATAATAAATCAAGATGATAAAAACAAAAGCAATCAAAATTTTAATTATGGGATAAGTTTGCCAAACCATTAATCCTGAAATATACGGATTTTCAATAAATTCTATTATTGATAAATCAAGCCTTTGTTTTGTATAAAAATATACTGCAAAATCAACCAGATAAACCAAAAGAAACAGAAAAAAAATAATTGATTGTACAATACAAATTATTTTTCTGTAAAAGGATTTTTTTTGACTGACAAGCCTTTCCAAGGACGGAATAAACAAGGATATAATTAAAGGAATACAACTAAAAACAGCATATCTTGCATCAAATTTTAAGCCAATATAAAAAGCATAGGGTATTTGTGTTCTATCAATTATATATGGATCAAGTATTCCATAAACGACATAACGAAAAGCCAGAAACAGAAGAAAATGGATTAAAAGAAAAAAACCAATCAAAGGAAAAGGGGTAAGACAATTTAAATATTTAATCATTTTAAAAATAAAATATCTGCAAATATTATAAGTTTTGTCTATATTGGAGTGATTGCCTCAGCGTTTCCTTGTCCATGAATTTAACTTCTGCTCCCAAGGGTATGCCTTGAGCTAAACGTGAAACAGTAATTTGAGGATATTTTAAAGATATTTTATCCTTTAAAAAAACGGCTGTGGCCTCTGCTTCGGCAGTTGCACCAAGGGCAAAAATCAATTCTTTAATTTGTCCCTGCTCCAGCCTTGCAAAAAGCTTATCAATTTCTAAATACTCATAGGATTTATTTTCAAGGGGAGCCAAAAGCCCACCCAAAATAAAATATTTTCCCTTAAAAAATCCACCTTCTTCCAAGCTAAGCATGCTGTCCCATTCAGAAACAAGGCATAAAAGCTCACTGTTTCTATAATAATCAGAACAGATATTACAAGGATTTACATCTGAAATTGCTCCACATTGCTCACATAAGTGTAAACTTTCTCTAAGTTCATATATTTGCTTGCCAAGCCTTTCGGTTTGGCTTTTTGGCCATTTTAAAAAGGTCATGGCAATTCGCATGGCAGATTTGGGGCCAAGCCCCGGTAATTTGGCAATTTGTTCGACTAAAATTTTTAAAGGCTCCGGAATATTATACATGAAATTAACGCCCCAGTTCAGATTCTTCACCAAAAATTGCAGGCAAAGGAGATGTTACAATTATATCTTTTTTATCAATATATTGGACTATAAAAGTTCCGGCATATTTTTTTTCCTTATAAATTTCCAACCTAAAAACAGTTCCTGTCTTGTCTATTGAATAATTTTTCAGAAAATGTTTTTGCTCAATTTGTTTTCCTGATTCATCGCTATAGGTTGTTTTTCCAAGCTTTGCCCCAATGGCATTCAGCCTATAACCATCAATGGGAACAACTTCGATATGATCCTTAACATAAACAATACTGCCAAAACTAATTTTTTTCTCCACTCCGTCCACAATAATTTCAAATTCTTTCAATTCATTATCAAGTTCAAGCCAATCGGCCTTTAACGTTGTTAATTTATTATTTCCATAATGAATTTGAATTAAATTATTTTTTTTGGGAATGGCAGTTAAAATAGGGCTTGAGCTTTCACATAAAAAACCATTTTTTTGCATGGGAAAACTGCCTTTTTGGCTTTTTCTGATATCGGTTAATGGTAAAACAAAGCGATTGCCTACAAAACCAATATAAATATCATTGGCCAAAGCAATACTTATGCCCTGTGGGCTCAGTTCAAAATTGCGTTCAAATTCAATGCCCATATAGCGAAAGAAAGATTCCAAAGCCAATAAATGATAATAGGTACGTTTAGAAACATCAAGTTCTTTGCTGGCTTCAATTCCAAAGGCTGGCTTGCCTTGATTTAAGGCATACCAAGTCAAGGATTTAGCCATTTCCACATTACCATCTGATGTTTTTGTGTTATAAACATGATACTTATGTAAATCATCCAAAAGAGCATAATTTACTTCTTCACTTACTTTGGCAGCAATATTTTCAAGATCACCATGCTTTTTTGATTCAAACTCAGCTTGGTCTATGATAACACAGTTACCCCACTTTTTAGGGTTTTGAATTTTGGATATGTTTTCCGGATTATAATAACCGCTTCCATCATGTAAATTTAGAATCAAATCAATTTCAGGTAAATTAATTATATTTTGAATACGTTTAACCAAGTCATAATCAGGATCATCTTTGTCAAGCTTAGCAAATTTACGGTTCATATCCCCATAAATTCCTCTTTTACGATCAATTATGGAAAGAAAGTTTAAATTTGGTACAACAGTAACTGTTCCATGTGTAATTTTATAATGGGTCGAAATTAAAGACGCAGCCGAAAAACTGCCGGGTTCATCACCTTGAATACCACCAATAACTAAGACATGAGGATTTTCATCAACACCATCGGCTTTTATTCCGAGGGTCTTGACTGTAAAATCCAAATATTTGGCAAAGCCAAGTTCAGGCTGACAAAAAACAAATAAATATGTGATGATTAATATAAATACTTTCATAACTCTAAAGATTACTCCTTACTTGTTATAGATTATAGCTTTTTAGAGCTTTTTGGTCAAGAATTTAAACTAAGGCCTTTGTGCAATTAAAATAATGAACTTTTTAAAAAAAACAACAAAAACATTAATTATATTTTCCATTTATAACAATATGTTATTCAGTATTTTCAAATTAACTAATTATTTCTTGACGCATTATAAAAAATCAAGTAAATTCCCTAGTTCAAAACCATAATGGAAAAATATATGTTTGAAAGTCTAACGGATAGATTATCTGGAGTTTTTCGCAAACTAAGCGGAAGAGCTCAGCTAACAGAAAGTAATATACAAGAAGCTTTAAGAGAAGTGCGTCTTGCGCTGCTTGAAGCTGATGTCAACTTTAAAGTTGTTAAAGAATTTACCGAAACCGTAAAAGAAAAAGCCCTTGGTGTTGAGGTAATGAAAGGGGTAAGCCCTGCTCAACAAGTTGTTAAAGTTGTTAATGATGAACTTGTTAACTTACTTGGCAAAGACTCAACCCAATTGAATTTACAAGGACAACAACCTGCTATTATTTTAATGGCAGGCTTACAAGGTTCAGGTAAAACAACATCATCTGCAAAGCTTGCTCTTTTACTTCGTCAACAAAAAATGAAGCCCTATTTGGTGCCGGCCGACGTTTATCGCCCTGCCGCCATTGACCAGCTTCGCACTTTGGCAAAACAAATTGACATTCCATGTTTCAATTCCACAGTGGACATGAAACCCATTGAGATTGTAAAACTTGCCCTTGAAGATGCCAAAGAAAAACAATGTACTGTGCTTATTTTAGATACAGCCGGACGACTTCATATTGATGATACCCTTATGGACGAGTTGGTTGGCTTAAAAGAATTTGCCAAACCCCAAGAAATTTTATTTGTAGCCGATGCCATGACAGGGCAAGACGCTGTAACAGTTGCCGAAGCTTTTAATCAAAGACTTGGCATAACAGGCGTTGTACTTACTAAAATGGACGGTGATGCCAGAGGTGGGGCTGCCCTATCCATTAAATCTGTCACGGGTGCTCCTGTAAAATTTGTGGGTATGGGCGAGAAAATTTCTGAAATGGAAGTTTTTCACCCCGATCGAGTTGCCGGACGAATTCTTGGCATGGGCGACGTGCTTACACTGCTTGAAAAGGCTCAATCAACCATTGAGGAAGCCGAAGCAGAGGCCCTTGCAAAAAAAATGCAAAAAGCCAAATTTGACTTTGAAGACTTTAGAACTCAAATGAAGAGAATGAAGTCTCTTGGCTCCTTTTCTTCCATCATGAAAATGATTCCGGGGCTTGGGAAAATTGCAGGCCAACTTGATGAAATGAAAGGTCATGAAAAGCAATTGGCACAAACAGAAGCAATTATTAATTCCATGACCATGAAGGAAAGACGCAATCCCGAAATCATCAATCCTTCCAGAAAGGTAAGAATTGCAAATGGTTCAGGCACAAAAGTTCAAGATGTAAATCAACTTTTGCGTCAATTTGACGGTATGCGTAAAATGATGCAAGGTATGCTTGGCGGTAAAGGGCCAAAGGGTATGCCTGCCCTTGGAAAGGGAATGGGCAAAAATATGCCTGACATCAATAAACTTGGTGGCCTTGGTGGTATGGGCGGACTAGGTGGCATGGGCGGTCTTGGTGGTATGGGTGGCCTTGGTGGTATGCCCGGCCTAGATGGTTTACCCGGCATGGGCGGCGGTTCAAGAAATTCAAGTTCTCCAACCAAGAAAAAACGTGTCAAAGATAAAAAGAAAAAAAATAAAAGAAAATAAAATTTATATAAAATAAATTGATAAAATTTATATACCAATAAAAGTTATGCAAAATTAGGCATAACCAAATAATTAGGAGATAAAAATGTCTGTAAAGATTAGACTAACTCGTTCAGGTTCAAAAAAACTTCCTTTCTACCGTGTGGTAGCAATTAACAGTGAAACACGTCGTGACGGACGCCCACTTGAATACTTGGGTTACTATAATCCACACACAAATCCTGCTGATGTGAAAATTGATGTGGAAAAAGTTGATGCTTGGATAAAAAAAGGTGCTAAACTTACCGATACAGTGAAAAATTTAATCAAAAACAATAAGTAATTATATAGTTTAGATTAAATTTTAAAAGACAGTATATTAAATCACAGTAAATATTGATTAAATATACTGTCTTTGGTGTTTAAGTTTTATTCAAACCAAGTTATTAATTTTTGTTTGTCCTGATTACAACTATTGATTGCTTCTTGCAATTCTAAAACATAGTCAATCAAATCACCATTATCAGTTCCAAGCCAATCGGGTTTTTCAGTAAATAAGAGTAGTTCGGTGGGAGGATTTAATTTAATAAGCTGATTCACGGGAACTGTTTTATTACAAGCAGTCAATAATAAAATCCAAATAAAATTAAAAATCTGCCAAAATTTCTGAAATTTCCTTGGGTATTTTTTGCTCTGACCATTTTGATATTTTGGGATCATTGTCAAGTCCTTGCAATTTATCTTGTTTTATTTTTGTTTTGGCTTGCAAATCATTTCTTTCTGTTTGAAGCTCAAAAATTAATTTTTTATTTTTTTCAAAATTTAATTTTTGAGCTTCAATTATTTGTTCATGGGCTGTTAATGCCAAGTTCAAACTTATAATTTCTTTTTCCTTGTCTTGCAGTTCTTGTTTCATACTGTGATATTTATATAGATAAAACAAGATGCCAAACCCAAAAATGATAAAAGGAATATATTTAATATACTTGATAAGTTGCATATTAAAACCAAAATTTTTTTGAAAAATTTTCTTGTTTTAACCAATCATTCACTTCAAAACAAGGGCAATCCTTGGGCGCATACTTTTTATGCCCGTCAATTTGTTCAATGCTTGAATACTTGGCAATTAATTCATTTATTAAACTTTTTAGCCTCTCAAATTGTTCTGTTGTAAAATTATTTTCTGCTAACTTTGTTTGACTGTTTATTCCTCCAATCAAACAAATGCCGATAGAATTAGCGTTTTGCCCCTTGGTATGGGCACCAATTTCAGAAATTTTTCTGCCTTCTTCAAGTTTTCCGTCTCTTCTGATTACAAAATGATAGCCAATTTTCCTAAAACCTCTGCGTCTGTGCCAAACATCTATTTCCTTTGCACCCAAATCAAGATTTGAAATGGTTGCACTGCAATGAATTATTATTTTATTGATTATTCTCATTATTTTTTCTCTCCGGGTCGGCTATTTCATCTATGGTTTTATTGATTTTACTGATAACTTTCAGCATAATACGGTCAAAAAACTTTTCAAAGGCAATGTTTAATGGAAAACCGAGCTTGGCCAATTGGCTATTAATACTTGATAAAATAAATATGATTAATAAAAAAAGAAATACATCAAAAATAAATGCACCACTATAATGAATATCAAGTTTTTCTTGCAAAGCAACATCAAAGGCATGGGTGCCAAAACCCACAATCAAAATTCCAAAATATAAACTGATTATTTTTTTAAGTCCTTGCCAAATGCTTAGACCATATTTATTTTTTATTTTAAAATTTGAAAAAATAGATACAAAAAAATCAAAAATAAATAAGTACTGCACCAATAGCATAAGATACATACTCCCCCCAAAGTACTGAACTACCCATGTTGCAATTATTGCAACGCTTAGTTTTTCTATTTCAGAAAATAAAGCCGATACCATTTCAAACTTCATAAATACCCCTTATTTCCTTAGCTTTTAATATGATTTCCCCCACTCCACTCCTGTGAAATATTGTCTCACATCATAAACTTTAAGTGCTTCAATATCTGTAATATTTTCAATTTCATTTCTTGCTTGCCATTTGGCTTGATAGTTTGAAAGTCCTTTACCTATAATTTCTTTTTGCATGGTTTTCAGGTTTTCCAAACTGACATTTTGCAAAGTATTTCTATAGGTCATAAATGCAACAGGCAATGAAATTTCTCCATCTTCAACCATTAAAATTAAACCTGAAACATCACGATTGGCATTAGTATTTGCATCTATTTCAAAACCAAGACTTGACATGATATAACCATGTTTTTCTAAATACTCAAAATTATTATTGAGTTCTTCAAGCTTTTGAACTCTTACCTCTTCCAAACTCGGCTCTGGAGTTGGTGTATCTTCAATAATTCTTAACTCTTCCCACTTATCATAAAGGGGCTTGATATAAGCATTAAAATCATCTGTGGTTAAAACTATATTCATAATATGCCCATCTAAAATGGTTTCATATTCGCCAAAATCATCAAACCACTGCACGGCGTGTAATTGCCCTTGATAATCACTTGGTCTTGTATAGTCACCAATAATTGCCCTATCATTGACCAAGACTATATTATCGCTCGGAACGTATATTAATTTCATTTTATTCTCCTATATACATGACATAAGCTAAGGTGTAATATGATGGTAGATTACTTGCACTATTAATGGTTAATCCGTGGCTATGTCCGTGATTGGAACCTGCTGTAGACGTAAACGGACTGGCGGTATCTTTATATCCATTAGGTCCACCACCTGTTACAGCATTAGCTTGTGCAACCGTTGCAAGTCCATTGACAGATTGCCAACTATGAGCAGAGTTAAAACCGCTTATATGCTTATGATTTGGCATTTGAGCAGCAGTTAAAACGTGACTGGCTACTGAACCTGAATGATTATGTGTGTTACTTCCGCCTGTCGTGTTTTGATTTGCCCCATTACCACCTCTTATAAATCTATTTACTAAATTTGGAGTGCCGTTTGTTCCGTCACACAAGACCCAATTTTCATCGGCAGAACCGTCCTTTCTCAAAACTCTTTTTCCGTCAAAACCTCCAAAAGAACCTCTGAAATTGATTATCATGCCGTTAAAAAATGGAGGAGCTTGGACTGTGTCTTTTGCTCTGCCTGCCCAATATTTTGCCGAACCCTCGGGGCGATCTGTATAACTATCAATTGCCCAAGACTGTGCCAAATCAATACTTTGCAAAGAGGTTTGAGCAGATTGTTCGGCATTTATAGCTTTTTGTGTTGCCAAACTTGCTTGATTTGTAGCAATTTCAACCTGTTCGGCAAGCAAATCTAAACTTGTTTGCTCTTGAGTTTGCACATTTTGGACAGAGCTGTTTTCTTGAGCTGTAATACTTGCTATGGCGTCAAGTCTGTTTTGTTCAAGGTTAATTATTCCGCTGTCCACAAAGTCTTTTGCCCTTTGAGCTTCTTGTGTCGCAATATTGGCACTGTTATTTGCTTCAATTTGGGCGTTAAATAAGTCAGTCACAAGTTCAGCGGGATTTCTGTCATCTGTAATTTCAACCTTAAAACTTCTGTCCACCTCTTCCGCCACTTGCTGAATTTGCATCACAAGGCGATCAAAACCGTCTTTTTCCAAAACTTTTGGGTGAAATGCTCCGCTATTTTCAAGATCAACAATTTGATTTAATGGTAATTTTCTATAAATTATCAATTGTTCCCCGCTTGCCAAATTTGTTCCGCCAAGGGGATATTCAACCTGCATATTTTCCAAATCAACATCATAATTATCATTAATCATAATGTTTTCGGTATTTGTTTTTTTTATCAAAAAAATATGATCCTTTTCCACAACAGAAAAAGGTATGGGAAAAAATCTGGTTAGTCCATTGCCATAATATGTTTTTTTGCTAAGTGTACTTTCTAGTGTCATAATAATTTCCTAAAAATAGTTTGGACCTTTTTTTACAAGACTGTCATTTGATTTTGCAAAAGGATATTGACTGACAATATTTTCAGCTCCTGTCAACAATGAATTTGTTGCTTTTGACATATAATTATCAGCTGCAAGTTCACCCTCTTGTAAATTTAATTGGGAAGCATTTTTGGCATCTCCTGCTTGAATTAAATAATTTTGTGCCTCTCGGTTGGAATTTGTTCCAATTTCAAGGGCAGATAACTCACCTAATTCAGTTTGGTCTGCCAAGGCATTTAGGGCAGAACCTGAGCTTAGTTCAATATTGCCTGCACCATATTTTGTTGCCAAATTCCCAACTTCTGCCTGATATTTTCGTCTTGCTTCTTCTTGTTCATTTTGCCCTTTAATTAAAACATCTTTGGCATTGATTTCAGCCAATTCCGCATTTCTTAAATTGATAGAACTGTTATATTCAGCTTGTGCCTTTGCATTTTCGGCAGCCTGTGCATTGGCATTTGTACTGCTTATGGTTTGAAAAACAGAACCTAAAAGTCCTATACTTGATACAATGCTTGTGGGTGAACACATAAAACCTCCAAAATTTGTTTAGGTTAGAGAATTTTACAAATTGTGTTTTCAAATTTAATTATCTTTCCTTATCCAAAAATAATAATATGGAATTTTAAATTCTCCCAAAATTACAGACTGTTCATTAAAATTAAATCCCAATCTTTTCAGCCACCTGATTACTGAATAATTCCAAGTGGCAACCATATTAATCAGATAGGGATATTTTGATAAGCAAAAATTTATAATTTCCTTGCCATACTTGGCTAAAAACCTTGAATGATTTGACATATCACCTGCCAAAAACCAAATTTGAGCCATGTGATTATCATCTGCATTTAAAGGCATTAATCCCCCAAGGCCTATAAATTCAAAATTATTTTCTTGCTCCCTGTACAAACTAAAAATATAAATTTCATTTTTTGCCCCCTTTCTTACTTCTTCCCTATGTGCAAAACTTTTTTCCAAAACTTCTGACAATGGTTTCTTGGTTAGAAAATAATTTTCTAAAATTTCAAACTCTTGTACAATGGCAAGTAAAATCTCAATTTCATCTTCATGGGCATCATATAAACAATAATCAAAGCCCAAAACCTTTTGCCTTGTTTGCCATATTTTTTGACTTCGGATTAACTTATCCATGAACTAACTCACAGAAAATTCAGGAATTATTGCCAAAACCGTACAAGGCAAAGGCTTTTGAGATTCAACGCAAGCATAAACTTGATTGTCATAAACATTATTGGTATAAATCCAAGCATCTTCGCTATGTAGACTGACAGCTTGTCCGGGCTTTTCCAAAAGTCGCCATTTCACCTCGTCCATTTCGCTTTCCGTGAAATCTGTACCGATAAAGGCACTGTTGGTATCTTTAAAATATACTCCGATTCGATTGATAATTTTCTTTCTGCCCACTGAGACGCCGGATAATTCAGTTTCCAAGGGCATACTTTGCAAACGTGCGGTATAGGGCAAACCAACCACAATTTTTTTGGCTTCAAAGGGGAGTTTAACTCCAATGCTTGAACTTCCGACAGGTTCAAAATCTTCTTCCGAGGAAAAATCCCGCACAATTTGATTTTTAACCACAGCCCCATCTGCCACAATGCAAACTTCCTCATTGAGTAAATGCTCCAAGCCCAAAATTGTATCAGTTGCTTCACCTTGATAAAAAAGTCCTGAATCTGCATAAAATAAATGATTATCCTCATCTAAATTACTTGATATGGCATAATTATTTTCCATTATTTCCAAATAATAAACTTTTTCATTATTTACAGTTCTTTCAATCACGGCAAATAATTCATCTTGAAAAGTACTTGGAAGTGTACAAATTGCCAAAAATTTACCCAAGGTTAAATGTCTGTGCCAAGCATAAACTTGATGTTCTCGCAAATAGGTATGCCCAAGCAAAACACCGTCGGAACGAACACACCAGATAATACTGTAAGGGCTTTGTTGATAGGTCCAATCAATAATGCTATGACTTTCAAATAAATGCCCTGCCAAAATGGCATGATCTGAGCCTGTATAGGAATCTGTTCCGAAATCATAAAGTAAATCCCTAAGTTCACGATTGGTTCTGCCAAGATGAAGCACACTGTTTCCAACAATCAAAGCAGGCAATTTAGCCGAACCCCGATAGGATTGGGGAACCATGGAAATATCACCCGGACTAAGTATTCCGCTACTGCTTTTAACCTCCCATTCCGTTCCGCTGGTTCCCACCAATAAAGTTCTGAGACTGACAAGCCACATGATTTTGGAAACCTCATTGCCGGCAATGGTTATTTCCATGGCATCATCAGCCTTGGCAGGGCTTGATTTACTAAAACTTTCATAATTGCCCGTTCTTGAAAACCATATTGTTTGTGGCCTTTGTTCACTGCCTGCAAAAACAAGCCTTTGCTGATAAAAGCAAATTGCACTTGGAAAATTTCCATTGGCAAAGGGATTTATATTTTCAGGCGGACAATCTGTCATGTCGGGAGCAATGTTTTTAGCATCGAAACTTGTGGTCAAACTACTTCCAATATAGCCATATTTTCCATTTTTTTCCTGATATATTCTATATTCGGTTGCACCGACAACATTATTCCAAATCAATTTGGGATAACAAGTTGTTCGCAAATTTTCAGGCCCTTGCACCCCAAAGGAGTTGCTTGGTAAACTTTCCTCTCCTCTGCTGTCAATTTGTGTTACAACAAAATACCAATGCCTTTTTCCACTTCCGTCACCATTTATTTCACCCTCTGTCCTGACATCGTGCAAACTGCCTGTTAACCCTGTGGGACGGCTTGCCTTTGGTAAAAAATCTATCATCTCCAATTTCCAATTTGTATGGCCATAACGGGATAATTTATGGGGAGCATGATTTGCAGAAGCCAAATAAATCACATCGGCACTTTGTACAAAACTAAGTTCTTTGGCATCTTCCAAGCTATAGGGACTTTCAATAAAATAGGCTTTATTTTGAGCATTTAAAATTGCTCCATTCTTAGAATAAAAATATAATTTATAATTTGTCCAAACCAGTAAATAGGTGTCTGTAACCGAAAAAACAAAGGGCATTAATCTGGCATCACCGGAAAGTTTTGCCAAAAATCGAAAACCTCCCCTTTTGCCTGCTCCTCCATGGGGAAAAACGAACATATTTTCAAGTTTTTTGCAGCCTGTTTGGTATTTTGCCAAATCAACCCTGACTGAAAGCGAAGGAGCAAGTTCACCGGCTGTAAAACTACTTTGTAAACCCAAGAAAGCCATAATCACGCCCTCGCTTTTAAATATGATGAAGAAATGAAATTCTGATGAGATTCCTTATTATTTAATGTTTTGGCTCTGTCAAAAACATCAAGGGCCTTTGCCTCAAACTCTTTAGATTTTTGCACATCATTTCCCAAACTTATGCAAAGCTCGGAAGCCAATTGCCAAGCCAAGGCATCATAAAATACACTGTCCCAAAGTCTGACATCGGCAAGATAGGCAGTATAAATTAAAACCGCATTTAAAATATTTGAAACAATTATCTTTGTTCCGTCATGGGCAAGTTCAACATGAAAACTCCCATTAAAATTTCCATTGAAATCTGCCTGATAATCCATATTTTGCATTGAATTTGCCTCATAAAGAGCATGGGCTGTCAAGCAGTCCTCAGGATATTGATATAGATAATTTGAACCATATAAAATTTTTTCTTGATTAAAATAATTGTTTTGATTTTCAGAGGTTAAATCAAGCTTAACTTGAGCCAAGACAATTTTTTTCATTGCAAATTGCCAAGGATGAGATCTTAAAGCTGTTCTGATTAAATGGGGTAATTTTACGGCACATTGCCTTGCCTCATTACTGGCTTCTCCCAAACTGGTTATTTGGGCAATTCGATGACCTCCTGCCCTTGAAAGGGCTAAGTTGCAAAGCTCAACTTGTGAAACTGCCATGTTAACTCCTTTTCACAATAAATTGATTATTTATTTGTTTTAAGTCCCCGATTTAGCGAGGAGATTGCCACACTCGTTTCACTCGTTCGCAATAACTCATTTTTAATTTTTTATTTCGTTAACCAATAATTCTAACCCTACGATATCTCATAAAAAAACAAAAGCAGTGTCATTGCGAGGACGAAGCCCGTTAGGGCTGAGGACGTGGCAATCTCCTCGTTGTAGGCTGTCTTTAGTCCCCGATTTGGCATAGTTTTTTATTTCCTAATCTTGCCTATTAAGCACAAGTCCTGCTGTTATTTTGCCCTGTGTCGGGCTTCCGCTTACTGTATATTTTAGCCTTAAATATTTGGGCATTTTTGGCGGAAGTGCTGACAAATAAATGATTTTTTGTTCATTTATTTCAGTTTGAGTGAAAAGTGGCGAAGTGCTGATATTTATCCAATTATCATCGACAGGGCTTTCTGAATTTTCTGGATTGGCTGAACTTTCTGAATTGCCTGAATTTTCATCTATGGGATTAATTACAGGATCAATTACAACGGGGCTAAGCTCATCACTGCCTTGCAATTCAATCTTGATATTGGTTAAACCTGCAAATTGTTCTTCAATTTGGATAAATGGGCTTATGCCTAGTGAGCTTCCAAACTCTTCATCAATTTCTATGTTTTTTTCAGACTCAATGGTTTTGCTTATACTTTGCTTATTTGAAAATAAAAGATTTACATCTAAATACATATAAATTTCTCCAATTAAATAGGTTTTATTATAAATTTGATTGCTATTTTTTCATTATAAGAGACTTCTCCACAATTATTAATTTTTAGAGCAGTTTCAATAAAGATTGAAACTGCTCTACCCCATATAACTTTCAAAAAGCAATCATTTAACGAAGTGGCAAAGCCACTTCTATTCTTGCTTTTTGCACTTCAATGTCGCCATGCTCCAATGAAGTGATTAGGGCATTTTAGGACAATTCTTTTCCAAAAATGCCCTAATAAAAAACTGTTTTTAGAATGAAATTTTTTATTTTTAGATAAAATTTTGTGCAGAGGTAAAAGGCACGCCAAAAAAATTTTTTGGCCAATCACTTAACAACAAAAGCGTGGTTTTGTCTATTCTTGCCAAAAAATCATTTGCCGGTCGTGGTTACGATGTAAACACTCCGTGAAACCATGCACAATTAATTGTGCAGAGGTTTCTAACAATCAAATTTATATGTCAGATAATTTCTAAACCAAGGCAGTTTCTGTATTTGTTATACTATCCACACGGCGAACAGGCATACCAAGAAAATGAGTAACAGGTTTACCTTCAATATTATCAATGGAAAGATGGGCATTGCTTTTTTCCATTGCCATGATGTCAAGCACGGTTTTCACATCTCTGTTCATATACCAAGCCATTTTAGCCTTGGATGTAGCCGGAACTTTGTTGGCTGCAGCAATCATCAACCTAATCAAGCCTGTGCCTACATTTTGAGTTGTCCCATCAATTATCTCAGCAAATCCTGAGGTATCAATATTACAAATCCTGACCACATAACGCCAATCACGCACACTAAGCCCACAATCCCATTTAAAATGACTGCGATAGCCTTGATAATGCCCTCCGTCCGCATCAATTAAAGTTTGTTCATGAAGATCCTTAACCTGTAAGCCTGCCTTGCTACCCTTTGGGAAAATACCGTGTAAAGTATTTTCTCCCCAGCCACAAAGCCAAATGGAAGTATTTGTATCACCGCTTCCTCCATAATTTAAAACATTTTCGGCACTGTCAAAACCGCTGAGAGCATTATAGCGAGGTGCAAGTCCCATGAATTTTTGAGGTTCAACATGGGTATTGCCATAAAAAAGGGTTTTTGCCATTTCCTGATTCATGGCTTCCACAAATCCCGATTCTTCACTCATACGCCAGTCGGCTGTGGCACCATTTAAATCTGCCAAGGATTTATCCACTTCGGCATATGATTCCAACATTCCACACGCATCATCAACACTCTTGGTTGTGCTTTTACTTGGCTGAACACCATAATTTAATAAACGCCAAGTGGCGGCAGGCAAACCTGTTCTGATGGTTGTGCGATGCCCTGTGGGCAAATTTCCTTCAATCCAAAGGGCATCTTCCAAAATTTCATTTTGTTTTGTCATTACTTCCACGAATTTAGCAATTTTACCTGACCCATCAAAACGCTTGGCAGCGTCCAAAAGACTAAGAGCTATCTTTGACATATAAACTCCTATGAGTTTGGTTAAAGGTTTATTTTTTTGATTACAACTATCTAATAACATTAGCATAAAGAAAGTTATATTGTTATTTGAAAAAATGTTTTTTCAGGAAGGGGGGAAGCGATTGCTTACGTTTGAGGGGAGAAAACTCATTTTTTTCAAAAAAATGGGGTTTCCCTCCTCAATCCGGAATCACGTGTCTAATAAGGACTTTTATTCATGCTGGGGTAAAGTAATTCGGCTGTTGTGGGTTCTCTTTTGGCACTTGTTCCGCTTGCCATATCCTTTTCTGCCAAGGCTTTTCCCACACGATACATAAACCTAACCACTTCCGGATGTGATCCAAAACCAGAGTCAACCAAGATTTTAGTCAGTGCACCATCATCAAAACGAGCAAGAGCCGCTTTGGCATGGCGTAAATTATCATGAATTTGAGATCCGCCGAATTCCTCATCATTTATACAAGCCTGTTCATAGGATTTTTTCAGCTCCTGCAATTTTTTATTTTCATTTTGACTACTTGTTTGGACATGATTTTCATAAAATTTGGCAACTTGTTTGGCATTATCAAGACTCATATTATGTTGAGCCGCAAACTTTTTAAAATCTGACATAAGCTCTTGATCAATCTTTGTTTCATCTGAAAATTCAAAGACATAATCATCGGGATTGCCAAGACTCAGCCCTCTTGTGCCTGTCAATAATGTTGTATTGTCCAAAATAATTTCATCTTTGGCATTATTTGGACTTTGATTTAAATTTTCGCTATTTAAGCCCAAGTCATTTGAAACAGTCAAAATGCTTTGGCTTTCATTGTTACTTTGAGCTTGATTTTGTAACTCAGACATTATTTCTATCCTCATTTAATAATTGGTTAATAAAGTTTGGACCCAAGGACAAAGTTTGATGATATAAACAAAGCCCAATACTGCGTCTGCCCTCATGCCAAGCATAAAGAGACTTATCACCCACGGGCATGTGTTCAAAAACATTGCAGGCATTAAAAATACGTCTGACAAAACGCCTGCCCCCTGCCGTTCCCAAAACAGTTAAAAGATCGCTTTGACTTAAAATTTCATCATCCAGTACGGATTTTGTTTGTTCAAGCTCTTCACGCTCTATACTTGACAAATAGTCATGATTGTTTTTTTGCATAAAATTCCTTTTACCCCAAAGAATCGGCTATTCTTTTGGCTGCATTGTCGGTTGACAAATCAATTTCAGAAACCTGTTTGGCAAGTTCAACCGTGCCTTTGATTAATTCGGTTTGATTTTTCAAATTTTGTTCACTGTTAATTGTTTGATTTCTTTCTTCCCTAAGTTTTTTAACAACATCTTTTCCCCTTAACATGGAAGCAGGCACTCCCATTAATTTAGCACTGTGAATGACCATTTCATCAACATCTAAATTATCCACCGCTTCCGGCTTTAGTTTTGCCACATTGCCCACATAGGCAGATATTTCTTCAATAGCTGAAATATCTGCACTTTTTTGAGCAAGTGCCAAAGAAGATTGCATTTCTATTTCCCACTCCATACCCTTAAGGGCAAGCGGCACTTGCGAAATATGCCCATAACGGCGCATTATCCCAAAAACCCTTTGAATAAGAGGCTGAAAAAGTTCACTTCTAAGTCTTTCTAGGGTAGGGCCAAGCATGATTAATTTCTCGGCATTTCTTTCATTAACCTCTGTGGCAGTCATGCTTTTATCGGTTTGGGAAAGCAATAAAAATAAATCCTTGTAAAAATGCTCGCCAATTTGTTTTCTGATTTGCTGTAAATATAGATCAAGAGCTTGCAAATTGGCTTTTACTTGATAGGTTGGGCTAATGGCAGGACTTTGGCTGTTTGTATCCACAAAATTTGCAAAGCCCGGACGTAGGGCAAATTGCCCACCTTGATTTCTAATGCTGTTTGAAACATTCATGGGCGGTTTAATTTCAAGCTCCAATGCATCAAGCCCGTCTGCCCTCATTCTTTGAAGCATGGAAACATCAGGCAAGGCGTCCATGCCCGGCCCTCGTCCATAAACACTATAACCTGTAACGTCCCACCTTGGACAACAAGCAGGAAATTCTTCATAGCCGTCTTCTTCAAGCAAAATACTTGTTCCTGTTTGTAAAATATAATAGGAAGCAAAGGGGCGGTTTTTTCCGTCCACATGGTTTATATTATACTTTTTTCTTGGCTCAATAGCGTGAATTATCTTGAATTTTTGCTCTAAATTTCTATCAGTCAAATCAAAAATTTCTTTTGGGCAAGTGTCGGGAAATCTTTCGGCAAGTTGTTCGGCATTTAAATGGAAAACACGATACAAGGTATTTACTCTCCCCCTCATGTCACAATCCAAATAATATTCACCCACCGTCAAATTTCGACATCTGATAACTTCCTTTTCGTCCTCTTCAATTAAAAATACCCCTGTGCCAAAGGCGGCAAGTTCTGCATAATGGGCATGAACAGTTGGATAAAAATTTGAACCTGCCAAAACTGCATGAACCTTTTCTTGGGTTTTTTGTAACCAAAAACCTATGCCCTCATAATTTTCAAGCTCCCTATCTTTTAAAGCCAATTTAAACCATGGTCTGGCAGGGGAACTCAATCCCCCATGCATACCGGCCGCCAAAATACGCAAGGCATACAAGGCAGTTGAATCAACAATTTTATGATTGCGCTTAGTTCCCTCCCTTTCACGCCCATTTCCAAAAATATCACCTGAAAAAATACCCTTTGCCGGTAACATCAGTTCTGCTATTTCTTGCCAATGATTTTCCCATGAAAGTCTTTCTCGTCCAAGTTCGGCAAAACGACGCAAAACATGTTTTATAATTTTTTGATCAGTCATAAACAACAAACTCTCCCTTTCCGAAAAAACATTTTTTCAGCCAATAACATAACTATTTTGATTTATTAATATTTTATTTAATATCTAAAATCAAAAATTATGCCACAATTATAGTTTTTAAAAACCGGAATGGCGTGTTCCCTTATTCCGTGGACGTGGCAATCTCCCCATTAAAGGCTGTTTTAAGTCACTACTGTTCGGTTAACTTTTCTTGGGAGGGAAAACCCAATTTTTTTGAAAAAAATGAGTTTTTCCCTCCCAAACCCTCCCTTTCCTGAAAAAACAAATTTCAACTATGTTTGTTTTTTAGATTTAAAATAGG
>CAYJGE010000021.1:22485-29158 GCA_964369835.1 uncultured Mailhella sp. | reverse complement strand
TTGAGGGGGAAAAACTCGTTTTTTTCAAAAAAACGTGGTTTTCCCCCTCAATCCGAAATCATGTGTGGGAAAACCGAGTTTTCCCCTTTTATAAATTATACACTGCCTGAAGATGAAATGATTTCAATATTCAATGTAGTTTGAGTAATATCATCATTGGCATTAAGGGTAACACCGCTATCATGCTCATAACTGTCGCCTGATTCGCTTTGTTTCCAGCCTTCACCAAGTGTAATTGTATTTGTTCCGCTATTGTAGTCCATATTTACATCTGAAAGTGAGGTTAGATCTGCCAAACTATTTCCTTCGGCATCGCTTAGCATGTTTCCAAGGTCGATAGTTGCTTCAACAGATGGTTTTTCACCTCCGAATTGATCGTAAACAAGAACTTCACTCTTACTGTCACCGTCAAGTCTACTGTCTTGAATATAGATTTGAACTCCGTCAACGTTTGAGAAGCTTGTATAGCCGTCAACATCTTGAACATTGGACTTTGACCAATCGGCATCATTATCAAATTCAAGGAAACCATTATCATTGGTGATACCAAGTTGAGACAAGGCATCATCAACATTGCTGGCTTCAAAATCATCACTGACAATAACCACTTCAGTATTTACAATGGTTCCGTCGGCAGGTAATTGATCTGTTACAACAATATCAATGCTGTTTTGCAAATCAGTTCCGCCATCAATCATGGTGTCATAACTGTCGGCAAAGATTAAGTCACTGCCACTGCCACCATAAATTGTGTCGGCACCTTGACCGCCAATCAAGAGATCATCACCGCTGCCACCGACCAAGATGTCATTACCGTCACCGCCGTCTAAAACGTCATCGCCTCCAAGACCCAGAAGAATGTCATTACCTACTCCACCAAAGAGAGTGTCATTTCCGTCATTGCTTTGTTCCATGTTTTCAATGGCATCAAGCATTGCTTTTTTGTCGTCGTAATTATCACCGGTAAGAACTTCCTGAATGTCTTCCACAATATCTTTTACCAAGGCTAAAGATTCGGCTTCTTCATATGTTTGGACATTTTCGGCTTCATATTTAGCCAAAGTTTCACTGTCCATGCCCGCAGCAGTTGCAAGCTCATGCAAGCTGCTTATATTACCGTCACCAATGGCAAGGTCATCACCACCTTGAGCATAAACAATGTCATTTCCGCTTCCTGCAACCAAGGCATCAGGGTCGTCAACTGTACTGTTTGAAAGCTTTTGATCACGCATCCATTCAGGATAGTTGCGCATATATTCAGCAAGCATATTTTCATCCACGGTAACAGTAGAACCCAAGTGATCTTGCAAGGATTTAATGAGAGTATCTGTATCAATACCTCCCACAAGAATGTCATTGCCATCGGCAGTGATACCAATACTTGTTTCCAATGAAGAAGTTGTTATGGAACCTTCTGTAGGCTTGAACAAATCTTTAATGTCACTGTCTGTTACGATAACAGAATTGTGGCCTGTATCCGGATCAACCTCTGTTGTATCATACTGATCAAGTATATCTTGATTGGCACTGCTTCCAATACCGACTGCTTGGATTTTATTTTCTTGACCTTCTACAGGTATATGTCTGCCGTCAGCTTCTGTCTTGTAGGTACCATCAGGATTCATTTGTACCTCAATATCCATGGCTTTCAACAATTTATTGTAAGCTTGTGCCCTTTCAGCCACTCCATCGTAAGGCGCACCATCAGTTATAAGGAAAGCTTCGTTGGTAAAACCTTCTGAGCTTACTTGCTCAAACCATTCGGCCGCATTTTCAAAACCTTGATGATAATCAGTTCCCCAGTGGAAACCTGTATCGGTATCATCTAAAGGTTGATAGACATCGTCAGCATCTTTATTCGGATCTTTCAAAGCTTCGGTGAGGGCTTTATGCGCCTCAGGGTCATATACGAATTCTCCGTTTACATAGGTAACACCATCGGCATTGGTTGCCAAGATTTCTGCAATGGCAGAATATATTTCATCAACGCTCATGTCTGCGAAGTCAGCAGGATCTATTGTATTAATATAGGTATTACTACTGCTGCCATTATCTGTGGAATTGTAATCATCTACAGCACCATTTTCAGATCTTTCCCAGAAAGTGGTGAGCAAGAGATTTACTTTTCCGCCCAAATCGCTATTGGCGTGGGTATGCAATGTATCGACAATAAAGTCGGCAATGGCATCGCAAGCTTGCCCAAGGCGAGATACAACTTGATCACCCACATCATCAATATCATTATTACCATCATCATACATGGAACCTGAAGTATCAAGAATGATAGCAATATTATAGTTGGCACCGGGATCAAGCTGGGTAGCTGTTCCTGTAAGTCCGACAACCTTATCATCAATTTCAGGTACATTTGTAGCAGTAATTGTGAAGTCATCAGAGTCGCCATCAGCGTCAGTCACCTTGATGTCTACAGATTTATTACCATTTTCAGGCACTTTGCTAACTTGTGCAGTCCAGAATGGATTTGGTTCACTACTTCCGGGCTCTACATAATTACTCAAGGTAGTTCCGTCACTTGCAGTGAGAGTAGTGGTTCCGTCTTGTGTTGTGATTGTACCACCGTCAGTGCTTTCCCATTCACCTTTTGCATTCATGGTAAATGTATCGCCACCAAATTCAAGAGTTACACCTTCGCCATCATCGGCACCAAACTCAATTTTCACAGCAGTAGTAGCAACATCTCCTGTGGTATTGGTTTGTACGTCATTATGGGCAACCGGACCGTCATCATTGATATTAATATCAATTTGTTCTGATGTTACTGAATTACCTGTTTTATCTGTAACTGTTACAGTAAAAGAGTCTGCCAAGTCTGTTTCGGCACGATTTATTTCAGGTAAGCCTGTTTCAAGATCAATTTCAAGCTCTCCGTCATGACTATAGGCTTCACTTTGTTCAAATTCATAAGTAAGACTGCTGTCTGCCTCATTGCGTGTGAAAGTAAGTGTGCCGCCATTAACTTCAACTTCAGCTTGATTTTTACTGTCAAAAGTCAATTCTATTTCTTCACCGCCCACATTGACAGTGAAAGTATGTTCTGTGATCTCGCCATTGCCAAGGTCAAAGTCAATCTTACCATCAAGGTTTAAGCCGCCGACAGGTGCATCAACACCATTTGGCAAGGCTGAATCATCGGCAAGAATATCTTCGCCTTGAGCTGTAATGCTTGGAGCATTTGTTGTAACGTTATATTTTACCGAATCACCATCACCGTCGGTGAAAGTAAATTGGGGAACATAACCTGTATTATCATTGGTATATTCAACAGTCCAATTTTGATTATCGGTACTGGTTAATGTTTGATTACCAAGTGTAATGGTATGTGTTCCGCTTTCTTTATCATAGGAATAATTTACCATTGGAGCATCAGCTGCTTCCCAACTGTTTTCAATTTTTTCCCATGTGCCTGTGCTTTCATTCCACTCAACACCTGTTGTATAGGTTGCACCATTGACCAAAGTAATTTGGGCGCCGTCCATATCTGCACCAAAATCAATTTCAACTTCAGCAACAACTTGATCGTCGGTTGTTATGCCATCTGTAGTGAAAATGTCAATACCTTTGTTGTCTGTGCCTGCAAATACAGAGTTTTTGACAACAGGGGCATCATCACTGATATTCACATCAAGAATTACATCAAAATTATTACCATTGGCATCTTGTACTGTAACAGTAATGGTATTATTTTGAGTTATGGAATCATCATTTGACCATGGTTCAGTTTTACCATTTTCACCCTTATCATTGGTTTGATCAACATTTTCGGTTAATGTAATTTTTAGTTTACCGCCTTCCACTGTGGCAGTATAGGGTGAACCCTCTGCAACAATTGGAGTACCAACAATACTAAAGCCATTAGGAGCTGACCAAATGTCAATTTCACTGTCGGAATCGGCATCGGTTCCTGTGTCCAAGCCCTCTTCATCAAGATTTACAACACCTTCATAATCATCTTCACTTGGCTTTGTTGCATCATTTGGGTTAATGGTCAACTTGGCTGTGTCGCTGTCGCCGTCTGAATCGGTTACTGTATAAGTAAATTCAAAGTTGGCTGTGCCTTCATCAACACTATTGGGGTTCAAATCAAATTCATAGGAACCGTCGGGGTTGACAGTCAAGGTGCCATATTCAGTATGGGTAGCTGTGATCACACCTGTGGCAGGATTACTTGTAATTGTCCAATTGCTGTCGGTGGAAGTTAAACCTGTTACTTTGTCACCACCGTCGGCACTGGCTGTATCATTGGAGAGCAAGCCACTTTCGGCATCAACAATAATACTTGCGCCCTCATCAACATTATTTGTGTCATCTGTGGCACTTGGAGCTGAATCTGTAATGGTTACCGTGATTGTGGCTGTGCCTGTATTACCGCTTGCATCTTTAGTTACAACTGTATACTCAAGGTCAACACTGTCCTTGCCCTCTTCATGGGGGTAAGGTGAGGTTTGGGTAAATTGTAAGTTACCACTTTCATCATAACTGAAAGTACCATAATCAGATGTGGGCAAGTCGGCACTTTGATCAAGGCTTACACCATTTTCAAGTTCCATTGTCACATCAAAAGTTTGATTTAAAGCATCATCATCGGCACTGACTTTTCCGCCTACATCATCATGCCCTAGGGTCACATCGTCCACATCAATGGTCAATTTACCTTGATCGGTATCACCGTCAGCATCTTTAATGGTATATTCAAATTCAAAGCTTGTATTTTCATTGGTACTATCGGGATTTGATTCAAAAGTATAATTACCGTCTTTATCAAAAGTAATTGTTCCGTCTTCAGATTCAAATTTGGCAATTTCATCTTCGCTTGGTGTCCAACCATCGGGAGTTTCCCAGCCCTCAGGTGGAGTAATATCTATTATTTCCTTGCCTGCATCGTCTGAAGTGTCGCCGTCTGCCTTATCGCCTGAAAGGTCATTATCAAGGATATTGCCTGTAATGGTTTCACCTTCATCGGCAGTATTTGTATCATCAGTGGCAACAGGAGTAGAATCACCCACAATAGTGACTGTTGTAGTTGTTTTATCGCCGTCTTGGTCTTCTACGCCAAAGGTAATATCAATGGAATCGCCAAAATTTTCATTTTGGTATACAAGCCATTTTCCGCTTTCAGAATCGACAGAAGCTGTGAAATACTTGTTGCCGTCGCCATCTGTGGCTGTTACCACATCACCGTTTACAGTTAAAGTAAGTTCAGTACCGTCAACAGTAATTTTATTGCCGTTTGCAACTTCTACACCATTAATGCTTTCAAAATAAATATCAGATACGCCATCGGCACCTTCTGTTTCAATGGTTCCGCCACCTTGAGCCACAACGGCATCTGAATATTGTGAAAAGTCAATGTTATCAATAACAAAGTCACTGCCCACATTATTGGGGATAACACGAACTTCATCAAATTCTGCTGATAATTGAGAAATATCAAGACTTTCTGAACCTGAATCAGTACCATTTATTTCAACAGTATGAACAAGTTCACCATCTTTATAAAATTCAAGGCGTACGGTTTCCAAATCTTCTTTTATGGCTGTATCTTTTGTGAACAGACATTCAAACCCAATGTCAATACCATAGGCACTTTCACCTTCAGGCAACTTGATAATAAAGGCTTCGGCTGTATCGCCCACATCATTGCCTTCCAAATTACCGGCTTCCATGTGTCCGAATCTATTATCATCAATACTTCCGATAATACCTATGCCGTCACCATAATTTTCATTGTTGTCATCACGCCAACCAATAACCAATTCATCACCAACTGTTGTACCGTTTTCGGTAAAGGTTACTGTGGCGGCAGTAATGGTAAATCCACCCACAGAGGCAGAGCTGTTTCCTGCTGTGCTAAAGGATAAATCATTATTTGCATGAACTGTATCACCGCTGACAGCTTCTTTTAAAGCGTCGGCATTGGCAGAACCTGTAAAGAATTCACCATTGCTCATGCTGTCATTTTCAAGCTGAACAGTTTGACCTTCTTCATTGGAAGCCTCAATAACATCATCTTCAATTTGAGCTGTGGCATGGCCTTTGGCTTCATCGCCGTCACTGTCGGTAACAGTGAAACCAAAGTTCAAGTCATTATTATTATCGTTATCAGTGCTTGCTAAATTTCCATCGCCGTCAAGATCGGTATTATGGTCAGCAGTATCGGAAACATAACCATCATCACCCTTTGCAGTGTCAGGTGCATCATGCATAACGGAATCTTTTAATTCCACTGTATATTCACCTGTGCTGGTATTCATATCAACTCTGATAACTTCATTACCATTGGCAGTACCAATAAGGATAGTCGGATCACTTGGGTCGACAGACCAAGTAACTTCTGCTCCGTCAGATGACCAAAGTTCAGGTTGATCATTCAAATTCCAAGCAAATGTGCCTTCTCCGTCACCGCCATAATTAATCTCAACTTGACCTGTGGCTGTAACAGCTTTATCTGTATCCGCTGTTCCGCCATCAAGATGTTTTTCAGCCACTTCAGCTTTTTGAGTGACATCGCCTACACTTGGCTTATCATCACTAAATTGAATATTACCGCCAATATCCATGCTGAGTTCTTCACTGGCTTTATCGCCGTCGGAGTCGGTTACAGTTACAGTGGCATTAAGATTTATTTTGCCGTCCCCAAGGGATTCAAGAGCAT
>CAYJGE010000021.1:0-22385 GCA_964369835.1 uncultured Mailhella sp. | reverse complement strand
CCTTGACAGTTAGCCCTGAGTCCATGCCATTTGCACCATTTAAGCTCAAATTAAAATCTGTTGCTTCCACGCTACCTTTGTCATCACCGCCAAAATCCACAAGACTTTCATCTTCAAAAGCAGATTTAAAGTTTTGGGAAGCTGTATCATTTCCATCAACAGTGTCAACATCATCTGTTTGCAAGTTTAAATTTGGAGCTTTAACTTCTGTGGCTGTAATACTTGGGCCGTCGTCGGCTATATCAACTGTAATATTGGTTGTGGTTGATTCGGCACCTGTTGCGGCCTCTTTGGCGTCTTGGATTTTAACTTCAAAATTTTCAGCATTGCTTTCAACTTGGTCATGATCATTATCAGGTGTTCCATCATTATTCAAATCATTATCATGAGCATTGGCAGTATCTTGAACATATTCAAAATCCAAGGTATATTCACCTGTTGCAGGATCATAGGAAACATTTGGATTTACAGTTAAATCACCTTGATTGCCTGTGATTACAAAATCTTCACCGGCAGGAGGTGTTAAGGTTAGGCTGCCGTCAGCATTTTCGGTAACATCAAAGACAGTATCACCAACGGTTATTTTTCCGCCATCCATGGTTTCGGCTGATGTAAAGGTAATTTTTCCGCTATCACTGCTTGTACCGCCATCAGCAAGATCCGCATCGGAAGTTGACAAATTGGTATCAGTTTTTACAGGATTATTTTCAATGATAGGAACATCATTTGTACCTGTAATGGTAACAGATACTTCCTGTTCAGAATAGGCGCCATGTTCATCTTTAACATATACTGTGAAAGTTTCGGTTAAAGTTTCACCTGCTCCAAGCCCTTGAATATCAGGGTTGGCATTGCTGGCTGTATAGGTATATTGTCCTGTGCTTGGATTGATTTCAAAAGTTCCGTAATTACCGTTTTGGGTGGTTTCCATACTGTCTGTTGAGCTTGTGGGAGCATCTAAACCAAAGGTTAGTTCTGCACCCTTATCAACATCATCACCAATGGCTTGACCTGTTGCCACAAGATTGTCGCTACCATCCACATTAACATCTTCAACCACATCTAAAGTAGGATTGTTAAGTGTCAAGGTTGGTTGATCATTTGTTCCCTCAATGGTAACTGTCACTGTGACTTCTCTTGGTGGATTTACTCCATCGGTAACTGTCACAACAAATGTTTCGGTAGCAATTTCACCTTCAGCCAAGGAGTCTGTATCTTCATCATCATTATCCAAGGTATAAATAAAATTACCTGTATCCGGATCAAGAGTTAAAGTTCCATACTCTCCCTCACCGTCCAAAACATCATAGGTCAGCTCATCATTATCGGCATCTGTTGCTGTAACATTGCCAAATCCTTTATCTAAACCAGGGAAAAATGTATTTGGATCAAAAACAAGAGTGTTTGGATTATCGCCAACGCCTGCTTCTTTAACTTCGCCAAGCTCTATAACCAAATCAGAAGCATCAAAGTCAAATTCAGGAGGTGAATTTGTATCTCCGATTGAACCATCATCATCGGCAGTTTCAATGCCGGGGAAATTGTAAAGTAAAGCTTGTCCGCCAAGGGCGTCTATACCTGCCATTAGTTGATTGGTAATACCGGAATCGGAAAATGATCCATCAGGATTAGTTTGGGGAGTATCGGCACCGGCCGCAGGCATAATATCTGTTGCGTCTAAGGCACCAAAAAATGTTTCTCCATCAATTATATCTTCACCAATTTGAAAGCTTGGCATGTTTTCAGATGTATATATATTATAAAAACCATTTAAAACTACTTGGCTACCGTCACCAAAAGAAAATACTAAATTATTACCATCTTGGCCCAAAGTAACATCAGTTGTTGGGAAATCCAAAGAAATAATATTATCTTCAGTAGTTGGGTTATATACTGATTGGGAAATAACATCAGGTTTTGTTATAGAAATAGCCATAATTTCTCCACATTTTGAAAAAATTTTAATAAGCTAAATAAAATAAATTTTATAATATAGGGATAGTTTTCAGCAGGAAAAATTTGAACCGATTGATTATTTTGAAAAAAATTTAAATTTTTTCAAAATTTTCACAAATCAATTGAATATTGCCAAAAAGTGGTTTTATATGCTTTGATTTGTGGTGTGTAAACACTCTTTGAGAACTTTGCACAAGTTATTATGCAAAGTTCTCGTGAAAAAATTGAGGAATTTTTACTATTATTTTATAAAAGCAAGTTTATCAATTTTTCAAAAGAGTGATCAGTTCATTTTCAGACAGACTAAATTACTTTATTTAACATATTGTCAGATAGAGTGAAATATTTATTACTAATTTTAATATTTGATAAATTTAAAAATTAAATAATAAACATAGCCTTAATTGTTTTTGCTGATTGGATACTCAAAAATGGAGAGCTCAATGAAGCAAGTTACTACTTATTAACCCAGTAGCAACATGTTATGATGATGGTTAGCACCTTTGATTTACTTCAAGCTGCGAAGTTTCAAAAGGCATGTACTTATTTATTAACCCAATAAGTACATATTGTGTTACTAAACTGAAATAATTCTGATAATAAATCGTTCAAAATTAAAATAAATTATTTGTTTAGCATAGTTTTAGTTTATTATTAATTTAAATTGAAAATCAATAAATAAACTTTCCCCCACTTATTAACCCAGTGAGAGCTTTTACGTTCTGAATAAGAGACCAAATTCTATTCTCTATGTATAAAATAAGCATAAAATTTCGTCTTGTCAATCAAAAAAATGATTTAAATTATTTTTCGGCACATTATTCCAATTTATTGTGTATTTTAATTATAATCGAAGAGTTAGAATTGTCGGCTAACGAAAATAAAGCATTATTCCTAAACACTTATTTTATGATTTGCCCTTACATATTGTCCGCCGATTACAAATTTTGCATCTTTATGTAAATATTCAATGAAATTTTTTTCCATTTGCCAATAAATATTTGCCTCTGAAGCTGAAATTTTTAAATGAGCAAATAATTGTTCATGACTGATTATTTCATTTATAATATCATTATATTTTAGATAAATATTGAAAATAGCTCTGGCAATGATGAAATTAAAGGGCATTGTTCCTTGCATAAGCCATTCATAATCTATGATATGCCATTTATTTTGCTCAATAAAGAGATTATCGAAAATTAAATCAATATTGGCATAATCCACACAAGGAGTTTTTGGAATTTTCACCTTGCCAAAAATTTCTTTAAAATGTTCACTGTCAAAGTCTTGGATAATAGGATTATGAATTTCTTTAATTAAATTTAAATAAACTTCAAAATATTTGAAAAACATATTTTTATTTTTACTGAATATTGCTTTTTCAATCAAGTTTGTAAAACAAATTCCCTTGGCAAAATCAAATTTAAGACCATGATCAAGTTTTGTACAATTTACTAAATTAATCTTGGGTAAATGTTTTAATTTATCATTTAAAAACAAATAATTATTATAAATAGTTTCTATATGTTCATGGGATTTTACATTTAATGGACTTTTTAAGGAATAAATTTCATTTTCTGTTTTTACAAGACTGGTTTCTATTTGAAATTTATCATTAATCTTTCTTTTAAAATTTGAATAAATCTTTTTTTCTTCTGTAATTTCTTGTTTGGCAATAACTAAGAATGAATTGGCAAAAAAGGGAAATTGTTTATTTTGAATAATATTTTGCCAAGCAAGTTTTTCATCAAAAAAAGCATAGCGATCCTTGTCATAAGCATTGGAAAAATTGTCCATTTGTCCATATTTTGGGCTAAATTCATCACTGAAAATTTGGGTCGGGATTTTATAATCAGGCATGGGATAATGAAAATCCAAATGATTAAAACCGATTTTGCTTAAAAGCTCTTCAAGCTCTGACTTACCAAAAGTTCTGACTCCTGTATCTTCCTTATAATTTTCAATACTATCAAATAGTTTTCCCGTATGATCTTCTCTTGCGCCTGCAAAATATTTTAAACCAAATTTATTCTCAATGGCAATAATTAATGTTCCATTGGGTTTTAATAGGGATTTTACCTTTTTTAAAAATTCAGCATAGGGGTTTTCACCGCTTGTAAATCTTCCTGCATATTCAAGCACCCCAATTAAAGTGATATAATCAAATTTTTTATCAAACTCTATATCATTTAAATTTCCCACGATTATTTCAATATTGTCATAATTATTTGTACGGTTTAGAATAATTTCTGCCCTACGTTTTGAAAGCTCGACTGCTGTTACGGTTTTCACTTTTTCACAAAGTAACCCTGTTATGGCTCCACAACCTGCTCCAATTTCAAGAACATGGGAATTTTTATCAAAATTATACCATTCCAATAAATTACGACGAAGTGGGGTTAAATGATATAATATAGCCCACCTATTATCATTTTTTAAAACTTCTGAAAAATCATCATGTTCTTCTGATATTTTTAAAATTTCTTCCTCAATACTACCATCGGAATAAGCATCTACTCCTTTGTAATAATTAAGATTTAATTTATTTAATGATTTTTCTGATTTTCCCATTGTTTATCCTTTTTAAAAATTATAGCCCTCATACATAGAGACCTCTGCACAATTATTAATTTTTAATAAAAAACTGTTTTTAGAATGAAATTTTTTATTTTTAGATAAAATTTTGTGCAGAGGTTTCACGTAATATAAGGGCTATAATTTATATATAAATATTAATTTACTGTAATTAATTCATATTCTCTGTTTCCCAATCCTATTTTTTCGGCATGGGAAAGTTGGGTTCGCCAATTTGTGACAGGGTGAATTGATTTAAAATGGTCACCTTTATGTTCACAGGCACAGCCACTATCATTCAACATTGAGTTAGCCATGGCAGGGGCTGCGTTCACAGCCTCAATACAGGCATGATCAAGGGCGACAGGGTCAAAGCTGGCAAACATACCGATATCAGGCACAATTGCAGTATCATTTTCACTATGACAATCACAATTAGGTGAAACTTGATTGACTATGCTGATATGAAAATGTGGTCTGTCTTGCACAATGGCCTTGGTATATTCAGCCATTTTGAAATTTAATACATCGGGATTTATATCATATTTTGGATCAATGGCATCAAAATTACAAGCTCCCATACAACGTCCACAGCCCACACAATTATCATGATTGATATTTGCCTTACGATTTTCATCATAACTTATGGCATTGTGAGCACAGTATTTGATACAAACTCCGCAAGCTCGGCATTTATCTAAATTAATTGTAGGTTTTCCGTCACTGTGCATTTCCATTTTACCTGCACGACTTCCACAGCCCATGCCAAGATTTTTAATGGCACCGCCAAAACCTGTAAGTTCATGGCCTTTAAAGTGATTTAATGAAATAATCACATCAGCGTCCATGACAGCACGTCCGATTTTTGCACTTTTACAGTATTCTGTACCTGTTAATGGAACTTCCACATCATCTGTTCCCTTTAATCCATCGGCAATAATAACATGACAGCCTGTGGAAAAAGGAGAATAACCATTTTCATAGGCAGCCGTAATATGTTCTAAAGCATGCTTACGACGCCCCACATATAGGGTATTACAATCAGTTAAAAATGGTTTGGCATTCTCACTATTCAAAACGTCCACAACTGTTTTGGCAAAATTTGGACGTAAAAATGAAAGATTACCGGGCTCGCCAAAGTGAATTTTAATGGCTACAAATTTACCGTCCAAAGGCATGGTTTTAATTCCTGCCTTGGTAATTAATTTTTCCAATTTAGACTGTAAACTTGTGCCGACTTTACATCGCATATCAGTAAAGTAAACTTTTGATTTTTCCATAATTAATTCCTTTTATTAAAAATTGTTTATTTAAAATTATTTATTTAAAATTATTTATTTTTTCTTCATTTTCTTGATTATCTTCATTATTTTCCGGATTTTTTTCTTTAAATTTCTTGTCAGCTCCTTGGCGAACTATTTTTACAATATAAATACTTGATTCATAAAGTATAAACATGGGCATGGCCATTAAAACCTGTGAAAAAACGTCGGGTGGTGTTAATATGGCTGCAACAATAAAAATTATAAGAATTGCATACTTACGATATTTACGCATACCATCGGGACCTATAAGTCTCATCTTGGCAAGAAAATAGGAAAAAAGAGGCATTTCAAAAACAAGTCCAAAAGCAATTAATAGTTTCAATGAAAAACTCAAATATTCTTCAACACTTATCATAGGAACTATGGTTGCCGTTGTAAAACCTAAAAAGAATTTAAAGGCAATGGGGAAAACCAAGAAATAACAAAAAGCTGCCCCGCCAACAAAAAATAAGGCCGAAAAAAAGGCAAGAGGCATAAGCGCCTTTTGTTCCTCTTCGTACAGACCCGGAGCTATGAATGCCCATATTTGATAAAAAGTCAGAGGACAAGTTACAATAACCGAAAGCATAAAAGAAACTTTTAAATATGTAAAAAAAGCCCCTTGGGGTGAAGTATAAATTAAAGTGCTGTTTTCGGGCAATAATTCGGTTAATGGTAAGGCCAAATAGGCATAAGCAATTTCAGAAATTCCATAACAACCAAAAAATCCGAGTAAAATTATAATTACAATACGGGTCAATCTTTTTCTAAGCTCAGAAAGATGATCCAAAAGACCCATTTTTGATGATTCAGGTTCTTTTTTTTCATTCTTTAAAGCTTGTGAAGGAGGAATAAATTTTTCCTCATGCTCGTTTTTCTGTTCTTCTTTATTATTTTTTAGATTGTTTTCTTCAATGTTATCAAGTTCTTGTTTTTCTGCTTCACTGTTTTCTCTATCTGAACTATTTTCAACACTTGGTTTTTCCAAATTATTTTCGGTGCTTTCCAAATTATCTGAATTATCTGAATTATTGGGCGAGGAAAATGAATTTTCATTATTTAAATTTAATTCTTGAGTTTTAGAATCAAATTCTTCATCTATCGTTCTGATAACATTATGTTCTTCATCATCATCGTAAAATTTATTTTCCAAATTTTTATCATCACTCATGCCCTTTCTCCGAATTTGTATTTTGAGCCGTGAGATTTTTTTCCAACTTTACCTCTTGTTTAGCCACAAGTTTTTCCTGCTCTTTTCTTTTGTCTGCTTCTTCTTCAAGGGCTATTTCAGCATTAATTGTTCTTTGAAATTCCTTGGAAGTTCTTTGGAATTGTCCAAGGATTTTTCCTATATTTTGAGCAAGTTTTGGCAAACTTTTTGGACCTAAAACCAATAGTGCCACAACTAAAATCAATAAAAGTTCTGTGCTTCCGATTCCAAACATTATTTTATTCCCACTCAATTGTGCTTGGAGGTTTTGGGGAAATATCAAGCACAACGCGATTTACGCCCTTAACCTCATTAATTATTCTGGTGGACATTTTCGCAAGTACATTTTCAGGTACGCGTGACCAATCGGCTGTCATTGCGTCAACACTGTCAACAATTCTGAGAGCAATTACACTTTCATAAGTACGACCATCTCCCATGACACCCACAGTTTTTAATGGCAACAGAACAGCAAAACCCTGCCATACCTTTTCATACCAGCCTGAACTTCTAAGCTCTTCTTGAACAATAACATCTGCTTTTCTAAGAATTTCAAGACGTTCAGGATTTACTTCACCAATAATTCTAATGGCAAGACCGGGGCCCGGGAAAGGATGACGCCATAAAACCGAATGGGGTATTCCAAGCTCTGCCCCCACAGCTCTGACTTCATCTTTAAATAATTCCCTAAGCGGTTCAATTAAATCCATATTCATTTTATCAGGCAAACCGCCGACATTATGATGACTTTTAATTACGGCACTTGGGCCTTTATGAGAAACTGATTCAATAACATCTGGATATAATGTGCCTTGAGCCAAGAATTTAACACTTACTCCCTCAGCTTTAATGGCATTGGCTTCTTGTTCAAAAACTTCAATAAAGGTATGTCCTATAATTTTTCTTTTTTGTTCAGGGTCTTCAACATTTTTAAATTTATCCAAAAATAAATCACTTGCATCAACATATTTTAAATTTAAATCAAAATGTTCACGCAAATAATTAACAACTTCTTCTCCCTCATTTTGTCTCAAAACTCCATTATTCACAAAAATACAATGAAGTCTGTGACCTATGGCTTTATTTAACAATACGGCCACAACAGTTGAATCCACTCCGCCTGACAAGGCACATATAACATGCCCATCGCCAACTTTTTCTTTACACTCTTCAATAACCCTTTGGGCAAAGTTTTGCATATTCCAATCGGCTTTTAAATCGGCGACATTAAATAGGAAATTTCTGATAATCTTTTCACCGTCTTGGCTATGATGTACTTCAGGGTGAAATTGCAAGGCATAGATTTTGCGTTCGGGATTATAACAAGCGGCAATATCCAAGGTGTCTGTTTTTCCGCAAATTTTAAAACCACTTGGCACTTTGCTGACTTTGTCCCCATGACTCATCCAAACCTTTGATATTTCTCCAAGACCTGAAAAAATATCACAATTTTCCGTGATAATAAGTTCGGCAGGCCCATATTCACGAGTTTGAGACTGGGAAAGTTCTCCCCCAAGATTTTTTGCAAGAAGTTGCATTCCATAACAAATGCCCAAAATAGGAACATTTAATTCTAAAAGTTTCATGTCAAGAGTTGGCGCTTCTTCTTCTCCGACACTGGCAGGGCCACCTGATAAAATAATGGCATCGGGAGCCAATTCTTTTATTTTATCAAAACTCACTTGGCAGGGGTGAATTTCAGAATAAACTCCGGCTTCACGCACTCGGCGTGCAATAAGTTGTGTTACCTGTGAACCATAGTCAATTATTATTACTTTAGACATGTATAAACCTTTATATTGCACATTTTGTGCTTATTTCTTGCAAATTCTTTGCTATTTTTTACTTTATGAAGGAAATGCTGATTAATTTCCATAAGAAATAGTTTGTTTTCAATTTCGTCTGTTGAAAATAACACGATTCCGGTTTGAGGGGGAAAACCACTTTTTTTTGAAACATTCCACGACGCCTGACGGCTGGGTGAGTTTTTCCCCCTCAAACTCCCCCTTTCCTTAAAAAACATTTTATCAAATAATAATATAATTATTTTTATTTATGAAAGCACTGATTAATTCCGTAAACGGAATTAATCAGAAAGGCACACTGCCGCCATTCGCCCTTTGGGACGCAAAAAACGTGGTTTTTGCTCTCATTTCGGCGTGCAAAGCAGACATTTCATGTCTACTTTTTAAGGAAACGCTTTCAAGGGGTTTGCAAAATTTAAAAATTTTGATTTAATCAGCTTTTCCTTATATTTTATTTAATATCTAAAATCAAAAATTATGCCATAATTATAGTTTTTTAAAACCGGAATGGCGTGTTAAAAAGTTATTGATCAATTCTGTAGTTTGGAGCTTCCTTGGTTATAATTACATCATGCACATGACTTTCTTTAAGTCCGGCAGAGGAAATTTCTACATATTGAGCTGTTTCATAAAGGGTTTCAATATCCTTTGAACCCAAATAACCCATACCAGAACGAAGTCCTCCTACAAGTTGATAAATTGTATCGGAAGCAGGTCCTCTTGAGGGAACTCGTCCTACAATTCCTTCTGGCACAAGTTTATTACTTTGTTTTTGGAAATAACGATCTGAACTGCCGGATTTCATGGCATCAATGGAACCCATGCCCCTATAGGTTTTATAGGTTCTGCCTTGATAAAGTATGGTTTCACCGGGGGTTTCGTCTGTTCCTGCCAAAAGTGAACCGACCATTATGGTATTTGCACCCACTGCCAAGGCCTTTACAATATCACCTGAATATTTAATTCCACCGTCGGCAATCAAACATTTATTAAATTTGCGAGTGGCTTTACTGGTTTCTAAAATAGCTGAAATTTGCGGAACACCAACCCCAGCCACAACTCTTGTAGTACAAATAGAACCCGGCCCAATACCTACTTTAATGGTGTCTGCGCCTGCTTCAATAAGTGCTCTTGCTCCCTCATAAGTTGCCACATTTCCTGCTATAAGCTGTGCATTTGGGAAATTTGTTCTAATCATTCTGGTGGCTTTTAAAATATTTTCCGAATGTCCGTGGGCAGAATCCAAAACCAAAACATCGGCACCTGCCGCCAAAAGCTCGGAAGCCCTTTCTTCACATTCAGCCCCAACTCCAATGGCACCGCCAACCCTAAGTCTACCCTTATCATCCTTACAAGAATCAGGATATTTTTGCACCTTATCAATATCTTTCATGGTAATTAAACCATGTAATTTTTTATTGGAATCAACCACAAGTAATTTTTCAATGCGATGTTTATGCAAATGTTCCTTGGCTTCCTCAAGGGTAGTTCCAATGGGAACAGTTACCAATTTATCCTTGGTCATCACTTCCGAAACCAAAATATCTTCGGGTTTGGTAATAAATCTTACATCACGATTGGTCAAAATTCCGACCAATGTTCCATTTTTTTCAACAGGTAAACCTGAAACACGAAAATCCTTCATAAGCCCAAGCGCATGGGCAACAGTATCATCAGGCCCAACAGTTACAGGATCTAAAATCATACCGCTTTCAGATTTTTTAACCTTTTCTATTTCAAGTTTTTGGTTTGCTATACTCATATTTTTATGGATTATCCCAATACCTCCGCAACGAGCCAAAGAAATAGCCATGCCTGACTCCGTTACTGTATCCATGGCAGCTGAAAGAAGAGGAATAGGTAATTTAATTTCAGGAGTTAGCCAAGCATTAACATTTACAATGTCTGGGGTTATGGTTGAATATGCAGGAACAAGTAATATATCATCAAATGTTAAAGCTTTTCCTAAATTTATTGCCATAAAATTCTCCGTTATTATTTAATACACATTTTGTGACTATTTATTATAAAATTTTTACAAATTTTTATTTTATTAACAATTAATTATTTTTTTCAAGACCATTTTGTCCACATTTAAAAATAATTTTGATTTTTCAAAATTAATAGTTTATTTAAGAAAATGCTGATTAAGTCAGCCTTTCCTTAACCATAATTCAATAAATCAATGAGATTAAATAACAAAAATTAAGCCAAGTTGTCAATAAAAGAACTGGGAACAAACATATTTTTCCGCGTTATTCCGAATTGTGATATATAAAGGCTGTCCTAATTGTTGCATTAATATAAAATTTTTAAGTCCCCGATTCATCGAGAAGATTGCCACACTCGTTTCACTCGTTCGCAATGACTGCCAATATTTTTTATTTCATTAACCGATAATTCTAATAACAGCCAATTTGATTTACTTTCAATAACCGACAATCCTAACTCTACGGTATACCAAGAAAAAACAAAATCGGTGTCATTACGAGGACGAAGCCCAAAGGTGCTCCTTTATTCCGTGGACGTGGCAATCTCCCCGTTAAAGGCTGTCCTAATTGTTTTTCATTTATTACTAATATAAAAAAAACGCCGATTAAAACAATTTAATCAGCGTTTTTTTATATTTATTTTATTACTTTTGAATTTCAGGCTCTTTTTTCAAAACTTCCACTAAATCCACATCATTTTCTTTTGTATTTGCTTTTTCTTCAACTTTTAACTCTTGCTTTTTATCGGCAGCCCAAACCACAATATGAGCACCCGGATCAATAACCACATGGGTTCCTGATTCCAATCTCAACCTTGAATCATTATTATCAGCTGTTTTATTTTGATTTGCATTATTTTCAGGAAGTGCCTTTGGTTTATTATTTTTATCATTTTTACCATTTTTTGTCGAATTATAATTATTTTTTCTTCTATTATAGTTAGTTGTTGAATAATTATTAGGACGCACAGGATTAGTTGCCGGATCTTGATACAGTATTTTTCTTGGAACCATGCTTGACCAAACTTGATCTAAAAGCATATCTCTTTGCATACTTGGTGCACAAGGATTATTTCCATAATTTGAAGCCATATTATTTTGGCTCATATGTGATTGCCCTTGCATATTCACCATATTTGTTTGGACATTATTCATTTGATAATTATTTGCCGAATTATTTTGAATAGGTTTAATTTCCATATTGGCAGGATAATTTGTTTCAACCTTGGTTATTAACCCACTTCCCGTTCTTGCCACATTTTGTTCATAGGCCATACCAAAACAGATATTAACGTATGAAAAAACTAAAAATGTTAAAATAAAAAATAAACATGATACAACTATTAAATAAACAATATTCTTAGTAAATTTATTATGGTAGTTTAATTTTATTATCATCGTACACCTCATGATTTATGTTTGAATAATTTTCTATGCAATACAATAAAATTCATATCGGTTTTTATTCTAAATTATTTATACATTTTTAAAAATTTTATAAAATATTTAAAACTTGAAATTTTTTATAAAATCATATAAAATTAAAAAAACTTTGTCTAATATGTAAGTTTTTGCATGTTATTATTTTTTAATTTTATATAATATAAAAGCTTTGCACAATTCATTGTGTAAGCTTTTATGGAGAATTTGCAAGGCAAATTCGACCACAAATCAAGAATAGCAAAAATCACATTTTTTGCGTTAACTGATTGATTTGTGTGCCTTTTACCTCTGCATACAAATTTTTAATAAAAATTCAAACTTATGACTTTTGCAATAATTTTTTTAAAAAAAATAATTATACAGAGGTCTCAATGTAGGAATAAATTTGAAATTATCAGAAATTAAAGATATTTTAATTAATCCGAAAAATGCCAATAGTATAAATTTATTATCTGATGCCATTGATAATTTACTTTCAGAAAAAATTACATACAATCCTATTTTAATTGTGGGAAATTCAGGAACAGGGAAAACATTTTTATTAAATAAAATCAGTGAAATATTAAAAGAAAAGGCTATATATTATCATATTAAAGATTTGGAATTTTTATATAATTCAAACCTTTATCTTGATACCATGCAAGAAATTTCAAAATATAAATGCATTTTACTGGATTCATTGCATTTACTTTATAATAATGAAAAAGCACAAGATGAACTTTCTTTTTTTGTTGAAAAACTGATTATAAATCAAATTTTATTAATTATGACCATTTCCTATGAAGATTTTGAAAAAGAATTAAAATCTGAATTGAAAAGTCGAATTAATATGGGATTAATTTTATTATTGGTTGAACCTGATTTAGAAATAAAAATGCGCTATGTTAAACTTTTTGCCGATAAACATGAAATTAAATTATCAAAAGAGCAAAATTTATTGCTTGCCAGAAAATGTGAACAATTTAGATCAATTCAAAGTTGTCTCATTAATATAAAAGCTTTTTATCAAAGCATGGAATATATGCCCGATAATAATCAATTTGAAAAAATTATTTTAAACTCTAGACAAGCAATTGATTTAACAAGTGAAAAAATTTTAAATTCTGTTGGAAAGTATTTTGGTTTTAGTGTAAAAGAATTAAAAGGCAGTAAAAGATTTTTAAAATTAGTGGAAGCAAGACAAATTGCCATGTATTTATGTAGAAATCTTTTGGGCCTATCCTTTATGGAAATTGGAGATATTTTTAATGGAAAAGATCATACAACTGTTATTTATTCCGTTAGAAAGATTGAAAAAATTATGTTTAGTGACAAAGTTATGAACAAATTGGTAACAGAAGTAACAAATAGATGTAAAAATGACATCAACTCACAGTAAATTATTAAAAAATGTTCCCTTTGTAACTTAATGTGCATAAAATTGTTATTTAAAAAATATATTATATCAACATATTAGTTGAGTTATAAACAAAGTAACATCATTTAAATACTATTAAGGAATTAATTATGAATTTAAGCTTCAAGAAAGAAGACGTTTTAGAAGGTTTTATAAAAGTTTCAAATATTGTTCCAAGTAAATCAGGTTCAAATTATATTAAATGTGTTTGGATACAGGCTAAAGAAAATAAAATTATATTGATGGGTAATGATATTAATATTGAATTTACCGGTAAATATGATGCAATTATTATTGAAGAAGGATATGTTGGAGTTAATGCCAAAGCCATTGTTGAACTCATCAGAAAATTACCCACAGATAAAGATATTAATTTTAAACTTGATTTGGAAAAAAATATATTAATTGTTTCACAAGGCAGAAAATCATATAAATTACCCATTGCAGATCCGGTTTGGTTTCAACCTTTGGCATCTTTTCCTGAAGATGGACATATTTTATGGGCAGGAGATTATTTTAAAGAATTACTGGACAAAATTTCCTTTTGTATTCATGATGATGAGTCGCAAGAATATTTGGCTTGTTTATATATAAATAATGTAATTGAAGATAAAATTGATATTTGTGGATTAAATAGTCATCAATTTGCAATGGTTAGATTTATTAATGAAACAATAGCCGAAAAAATTCCTGAAAATGGTTTATTAATTTTAAAAAAATATGTGAATGAAATAAAAAAATGGATGTCTGATGATGAAATTAATTTCAATTTAAATGACAGACGTTTTTATTTAAGGAATGGTAAAGGAACAGAGCATATCAGTTTACCACGAGCCAATTTTAACTTTTCTGAATATTTAGATTTTATTGAAAGATTAAAAATTGATGGGGCAACAAAATTATATTTGGATCGCAAAGAATGTATTGATGCTTTAAATAGATTGTCAATTTTTAATAGTGAAAATGATAAATGTACTTATTTCAAATTAGATAATAAAATTGCAATATTATCTGCTCAAGCTCAAGATACGGGTTCTGCCATTGAAGAACTTGACATTGTTTATGAGGGTGTTTTGGAAAAAATAGCTTTTCCGACAAAAAATTTAATTGAAATTTTAGAGCATTTTAAATCTGAAAAATTGGAATTTATCATTACGGGAAGTGAAGGCCCTTGTGGAATTTCAGGAACGGAAGATCCTGGTTATTTAGTCTTGATTATGCCTATGAAAATTGCAGAAACTTCCTATTATGATGATTCAAATGAATAAAAATCAATATGTGTTGAAATATTGATTTTTTAAGGAAATAAAGACACTATAAATTTTAAGAAGCTCTGCACAATTCATTGTGTAAGCTTTCATGGAGAATTTGCAAGGCAAATTCGACCACAAATCAAGAATAGCAAAAATCACATTTTTTGCGTTAACTGATTGATTTGTGTGCCTTTTACCTCTGCATACAAATTTTTAATAAAAATTCAAACTTATGATTTTTGCAATAATTTTTTTGAAAAAATAATTATGCAGAGGTCTCTTTAAGGGAAAAAGTCTAACATATCAGATTTTATAACGTGATTCCGGACTGAGAGGGGAAACCCTATTTTTTTGAAAAAAATGAGTTTTCCCCCCTCAAACGTAAGCAATTGCTTCCCCCATTCCTGAAAAAATATTTTTTCAAATAACAATATAACTATTTTGATTTATTAATATTTTATTTAATGTCTAAAATCAAAACTCATTCCATAATTATGTTTTTTTAAAACCGGAATGACGTGAGATTTTATGGATTTGCTAAAAAAAATGACTTTTCCCTTAAGTTTAATTTGAAATCATGTATTCGCCTGCCGACAACAGATAAGACTATATATAAATCAGTTCAATTTTACTATTAAATGACAAAACAAACGTGCTTTTAAAAAGTTGATATCATATCAACTTAAAATACTATATTGAGGAAATAATGGATCAAAATAATTTAATAACCGGTTCAAGTTCAAGCAGCGGTAATTATGATGCTTCAGCCATTACAATTTTAGAGGGTTTGGCTGCAGTTCGCAAACGTCCTGCCATGTATATCGGAAGTACAGATATAAGGGGCTTGCATCATTTAGTTTATGAAGTTGTTGACAACTCAATAGATGAAGCAATGGCCGGTTTTTGTGATAAAATTGAAATTTTATTGCATGTTGATAATAGTGTAACCGTGCGAGATAATGGACGGGGTATTCCTGTTGACATTCACCCAAAAGAAAAAATACCTGCAGTGCAAGTGGTTATGACCATGCTTCATGCAGGTGGTAAATTTGATAATAATGCTTATAAAGTTTCAGGCGGTTTGCATGGTGTTGGTGTTTCTTGTGTAAATGCTCTTTCCGAGTGGCTTGAAGTTACCATCAGACGAGATGGAAAGCGTTATAGTCAAAAATATGAAAGGGGAAATCCTGTTACAGGTGTTATTGAACTTGGTGAAGCTGAAGGGCATGGAACCAGAGTTCATTTCTTACCTGATGATCAAATTTTTGAAACCAATGAATATTCACTTGATATACTTGCTAAACGATTTGAAGAATTAGCATATTTAAATAAAGGTATTGAAATTGTTTGTACTGATGAAAGAACAGACGAAACCTTTGTTTATAAGGCTGAGGGTGGAATTATTCAGTTTGTTAAAGATTTAAATTCTGAAAAATCAGGTTTACATGATGTAATTCATGATGAAGGTATGCAAGATAATGTAAGTGTTGAATTTGCCATGCAATATAATTCTACTTATAAGGAAAACTTACATACTTTTGCTAATAATATCAGAACAGTAGAGGGTGGAACCCATTTGGCAGGTTTTAGAACTGCCTTAACCAGAGCAATTAATAAATATATTGGTGAGCAACAGGATTTATCCAAAAAATTAAAAGGCGAAAGTTTAACAGGTGAAGATGTTAGGGAAGGTTTGACTTGTATTATAAGCGTTAAACTACCGCAACCACAATTTGAAGGGCAAACCAAAACAAAACTTGGAAACAGTGAAGTAACAGGTATTGTTCAAGGTATTGTTTATAATAGTTTAAATAGTTTTTTTGCTGAAAATCCAAAAGAAGCTCGTAAAATAATTGAAAAAGCTGTTGATGCGGCAAGAGCCAGAGAAGCAGCCAGAAAAGCCAAAGATTTAGTTAGAAGAAAGGATTTACTTTCCAGTAATTCCTTGCCCGGAAAATTGGCAGATTGTCAAAGTAAAGACGCATCAGAATGTGAAATTTTCATTGTTGAGGGTGATTCGGCGGGTGGAAGTGCAAAGTCAGGGCGTAATCCAAATACACAAGCAATTTTACCACTTAGAGGAAAAATTTTAAATACTGAACGTACAAGACCTGATCGTATGCTTGGCAGTCAAGAAATTAAAAATATGATAACTGCCATGGGAATCGGAATTGGCGAAGATGTGGATTATAATAAATTACGCTATCATAAAATAATTATAATGACAGACGCCGACGTTGACGGCTCTCACATCAGAACATTGATGCTGACATTTTTCTTTAGACAATATGAAGAATTAATCAGACGTGGGCATTTATTTATTGCTCAACCTCCACTTTTTAGAATTTCAAAACGTTCTACAAAAATGGAAAAATATTTAAAAGATGAAAAAAGTCTTGATGAATATCTATTTGAAAAATTAATTATGGGCATAAAAATTGAAAGTGCAGATGGAAAAATATTTGAAAATAATGATTTAATAAGTATTTTAAAAAGTATAGACGAATTACAAAGAAAAATTAGTGAAGCAGAAAATACAGGCATAGCCAAAGATTTATTTTTATCTTTACTTGAATATCCAAATCAAATAAATATTGAAGAATTTCAAGAAAATCAAATTCCACAAGAATTTCATGATTGGCTTTCAAAATATCAATACACAGCCTTTTTAAATGTTGAAAAAAATGAAGACATGGAAAGAGTTTTCATTGTTTTTGAAAATACAAGCGGACATAGAACACGTTTGGCCATTGAAATATTTAGCTCAAAATTATTTAAAATTGCCACTGGAATAATTGAAGCATTAAAAGTTGAATGTGGTTCATTTCCTTATAAAATTTATAATGGTGAAAATATTATTGAAAGCAATGATTATTTTGATTTAAAAGAAAAAATATTTGTTGAAGCAAAAAAAGGATACCAAATTCAAAGATATAAAGGGTTGGGAGAAATGAACCCCGAACAACTTTGGGAAACAACCATGAATCCTGATAATCGTACTTTGTTAAAAGTCAGTATTGAAAATGCTGAATCTGCTTCCAATGCTTTTGAAGAATTAATGGGAGACAGAGTAGAACCAAGACGAGATTATATTATCAGAAATGCCCTTCATGCAGGTGAATTAGATATTTAATTTTTTACATAAAATATATATGGGAAATTAATTTGAATAATAATATAATGAATAAAAAAGATTTAAAATTAAAAATCAAAAAAGAATGGAAAAATCTTGATATTACAAATGATTTTATCTTTTCTAAGTTTATGCAAGATGAAGAAATTTGTAAGCAAGTTCTTGAAATGTTATTATTATTTGAAATTGAAGAAATTAAATTAATTGAATATCAAAAAGTAATTGAAATAAATGAAGAAGCTAAAGGAGTAAGATTTGATGTCTATGCCAAAGCAGAAAATAAAATTTATAATGTGGAAATGCAAATAAGTAATAACAGAGATTTAATTAAACGCAGTCGATTTTATCAATCTGCCATTGATTTGGATATCATGCAAAAAGGAACAAATTATCGTAAATTAAAAGATAGTTTTGTGATATTTATTTGTACTTTTGATCCTTTTGGTTATAAATTACCCTGTTATAATTTTAAAAATGTTTGTGTTGAAAAACCTGAATTAAAACTAAATGATGGTAGAAATATATATTTCTTTAATGCCAAAGACTTTGAAAATGAAATAAATTTAACTCGTTATAATTTTCTTTCTTTTATTAATGGAAAAAATGTTGATGATTATATAATACAATCATTTTCCAAAAGAATAAATATAATAAAAAATAATAGAAAGTTGGAGGAAGAATATATGGATTTAACAATGAATATGTATGATGAAATTTATGATAGCAGAATGAAAGGTAAATTGGAAGGTTTATTGGAAGGCAAATTAGAAGGTAAACTAGAAGGCAAATTAGAAGGTAAACTAGAAGGTTTACTGGAAGCTAAATTAGAAATTGCCAAAAATTTACTTCCAAATTATCAAGATGAAGAACTATCTAAAATAACAGGACTTTCATTAAGTGATATAAAAAAAATCAGAGATGAAAACAGTTAAATGAAATTGATTTATTCCTATATAATTTTCTTTCTTTTATAAATGGAAAAAATGTTGATGATTGTACAATACAATCATTTTTCAAAAGAATAAATATAATAAAAAATAATAGAAAGTTGGAGGAATAATATATGTATTTAACATTAAATATGCATGATGAAATTTATGATAGCAGAATGAAAGGTAAATTGGAAGGTTTATTGGAAGGCAAATTAGAAGGTAAACTAGAAGGCAAATTAGAAGGTAAACTAGAAGGTTTACTGGAAGCTAAATTAGAAATTGCCAAAAATTTACTTCCAAATTATCAAGATGAAGAACTATCTAAAATAACAGGACTTTCATTAAGTGATATAAAAAAAATCAGAGATGAAAATTAAATTTTTTAATAAGTTTATCAGGAAATACAATGTCAAAAATAGAACGTAAAACCAATATTGTCAGAAATACTTTGGAAACTCAAATTAAGCTTGATTTAAATTTGGACGGAACAGGAAAAACCTCCATAAAAACCGGAATAGGCTTTTTAGATCATATGCTTACATTAATGGTTTTTTGGGCAGGCTTTGATTTGGAGCTTGAAGCAAAAGGTGACTTACATATTGATAGTCATCACACCATTGAAGATATAGGATTGAGTTTAGGTCAAGGATTTCGTGAAGCTTTATTAAGCCATAAAGAAGCCAAGGGAATTGAGAGAATAGGAAACTCAAAAGTTCCCATGGATGAAAGTCTTACAGAAGTTTGTCTTGATATTTCAGGTAGAAGCTGGCTAGAATGGCGTGGAGATGAAATTTTACCTCCTGTAATTGCAAATGATGAAAAAGATATTTGGCGGGAATTTTATAAATCTTTTGTTGCCGGTGCCAAAATAAATTTACATATACAAATTCTATATGGTAAAAATGGACATCATATGTTAGAATCCATTGCCAAGGGTTTTGGCAGAGCTTTAAAACAAGCTATAAAAGTTAATCAAAGTATAGCTTCAAGTACAAAAGGAATTTTGGATTTATAATATTTATATGGGAAAGGGTAGTGTAATATGTTGAAATATTTTTCAAAAATAATGTTAATTTGTTGTGTAATTTTTATAAGTGCTTGTAAAAATCAATCTGAAATACCAAGATATTTGCCTGATGTGGTTATTGCAATTGCTCCATTTAATCAGCCAACTCATGATAGCCAATTACTAGCAGGTTATATACCTAAAATTCAAGGAAAACTTTATTCAAATTATATTGGAAAATTTAATGCTATTTTTAAAGAAAAACTTAGCAAAACAAATTATAAATATATCTTTTTAACAAGTGAAGATATTAAAATTAATTTACAAAAAGATACAAGGGGCAGAGATAATGCATTGAGTACTTGGGCAAAAATAGCTCAAAATGTAAATGCAGATTATATTATAATTCCCCAAATTTTAGATATTGAAGAAAGGGTTGGAGACTCAATTCGGGTCAGTACACCTGCAAGATTAATCTGTGATATTTTCTTGGTAAAAGCTTATAATCCTGAATTTGAGCAAAATGATCCCGAAGCTTTGGATGGTTATTTATTGGATCGTTCCAATTATCGTTTTGTTATTTTTCCAAATGTGGAAAATGATTTTAGCGACAAGTTAACAACAACCCAAAGGGATGAAGTAACAAATTTTGTAAAAAAGGCAATTTTAAAAGCAATTAATGAATTTCATTTATAAAAGAGGTTTTTTATGATTATTTTTCCGGCACTTGATTTAAAAAATGGAAAAGCTGTCCGTTTAAAACAAGGAAAAGCAGATCAAGTTTCAATTTTTTCAGATAATCCTGTTGAATTTGCAAAACATTGGCAAAATCAAGGAGCTAAATTTTTACATTTAATTGATTTGGACGGTGCTTTTGACGGTGAAAAATCCAATTCTGAAATTGTAAAGGAAATTATATCCCAAGTTGATATTCCAATTCAACTTGGGGGTGGAATAAGAAGTGAAAAAATTGCTGATTTTTGGTTAAATATTGGAGTTACCAGAATTATTATTGGTACAATGGCACTTGAAAACCCTGAACTTTTTTCTAAAATTTGCAAAAAATATCCCGGTAGTGTCGGTGTTTCTTTGGATGTTGAAGGAAATAAATTGAAAAGTAGGGGCTGGGTGCAAGACAGCGGAAAGATTATTGATGAAATTTTACCAAAAATGGCTGATTTGGGTGCTGCTTTTGTAATTTATACCGATATAGAAAGAGATGGAATGCATAGTGAGCTTAATTTTTCAGAAATAGGACGTTTAACTAAACTTTCACCTCTTCCATTAATTGCCGCAGGTGGAGTTTCCACTATGGAAAGTGTTAGGAAATTATATCCATTAACCATAAATTCAAATTTGGAAGGAATAATTTCAGGAAGAGCAATTTATGAAAATACGTTAAACCTTAAAGAAGCCTTGGATTGGATACAAGCACAGAATTAAGTGACTTTTTTTGTGTATTAGTATAAAGAAACCTCTGCACAAAAATTTATCTAAAAATAAACAATTTCATTCTAAAAACAGATTTTTGTTAAAAATTAATAATTGTGCAGAGGTTTTATAAATTAAGTTTCCATAAAATGGAAATAATTTTAATACATTTATTTTAAGGAGTGTTTATGAAAAAGGTATTAGTATCAATGGTTTTTGTCGTGGGACTTATTTTTTCATTTAATAGTGCCCATGCCGTGCAAGCACAGCTTCCACAAGACATTACAAGTGAACAGGCACAAGCCATCATTGAAAAAGCAATGAAACAGGCACAAGAAATCAAAGTTCCCATGAATATTGCCGTAGTTGATGCAGGTGGTAATTTAAAAGCTTTTTGTCGTATGGACGGAGCTTTTTTAGGTAGTATTGACATTGCAATTAAAAAAGCCGAAACAGCTCGTAATTTTAATATGTCAACAGCAAGTCTCGGAGCTGCGGCACAACCTGGTCAAGAACTTTATGGTATTGAAATAAGTAATGACGGTACAATTATTTTTGGTGGTGGTGAGCTTATCATTGTCAATGACATCATTATTGGTGCCATTGGTGTAAGCGGTGGTTCTGTTGCCGATGATACAAAGGTTGCAATGGCAGGATTAGAAGCTATTAAATAGTTGTTAAAAATAGATTAATTACTTAGTAATAAAGTAAAAAACAGCAAAAATTGTATGAAAAATTTGCAAGAAATAAGCACAATATGTGTAATTTCTTGCAAATTTTGATTTAAGGAAAGGTTGATTGAAATAAAAATTTTAAAATTTTTAAAGCTATAACACTTTAATTTATTTTTGATGACTTCATTTAAGCACACGCCATTCCGGTTTTAAAAAACCATAGTTATGGCATGATTTTTGATTTTAGACATTAAATAAAATATTAATAAATCAAAATA
>CAYJGE010000020.1:0-29446 GCA_964369835.1 uncultured Mailhella sp. | reverse complement strand
AACGTGTAAACACTTTTTGAGACCTTTGCATAATTTATTGTGTAAAGGTCTTTTTTTATGGTAATAGAAAATATTGGCAGTCATTTATAGTATTTTGAGTTGACATCACTAGAGCAGTTTCAATAAAGATTGAAACTGCGCTACCCCATATAACTTTCAAAAAGCAATCATTTAACTCTTGACTATATTAATGCTTTGGGTTAATTTATGTGTGAAAATATTCACATAAATAATAACATTAAATGAATGAGGTAATTATGAGATTTTCTCTTGCTTTAGATAATGAGAAGCAAAATAGATCTGAAAAAAAATCCAAAATAGATTTTTTACAATTTTGTTTAAAAGTTGCACATCATATAAATTATCCCATTGATAAAGTTTCGGATATTGTTGATGCTTTGACAAAAGAGCAAAGGCCATCGGTAATTTATTTGCATAATGCAGAGTGTACGGGTTGTTCTGAAGCTCTTCTCAGAAGCTCTTCGCCAAATATTGACCAAATTTTATTTGACTACATTTCCCTTGATTATCATGAAACTATCATGGCAACTTCAGGGGAAATTGCCGAAGAAATGCTTGAAAATTCGCTAAATAATCCTTTTGGTTTTATTTGTATTGTTGAAGGGGCAATTCCCACTGCCAATCAAAATATATATGGTACTGTCGGCGGTAAATCCATGTATGATAATTGTGTGAGAATTTTGCCAAAATCCAAGGCCATCATTGCCATAGGCACTTGTGCCGCCTATGGTGGAATTCAATCGGCCGCTCCCAATATTACCGAAGCCAAGGGCATTGCTGAAATTTTTACCGAACTTTCTGCACCGATTATTAATTTGGCAGGTTGTCCCCCAAATCCATTAAATTTAATGGGAAGTTTGGTTTTATTATTGCTTGGGAAAAAAATTGAATTGGACAAGGTGGGGCGTCCAAAAATATTTTATGGGCAAACCGTGCATATGCTGTGCGAGCGTTTACCCTATTTTCAAGCCAAAAAATTTGCCACTTCATTTAATTCGGAAGAAGCCAGAAATGGTTGGTGCTTATTAAAACTTGGTTGTAAAGGGCCAAAGACATTTAATAATTGTCCTACAACTTTATTTAATAATGTGAGCTGGCCGGTTAAAGCAGGACATCCTTGTATAGGTTGCAGTGAACCAAATTTTTGGGATAAACTTACACCTTTTTACAATAAAAAAAAATAAATGAAACCTCTGCATAATTTATTTTACAGAGGTTTTATGGAGAATTTGCAGGGCAAATTCGACCACAAATCAAGAGCAGACAAAACGACGTTTTTGTCGTTAAGCGATTGATTTGTGTGCCTTTTAGCTCTGCATAATGTTTTTACAAAAATTAAACAACTTTTAAATTTATGAAAAGCTTTGCTGTAAAAAATAATTATGCAGAGGTTTCATGGAGAATTTGCAGGGCAAATTCGACCACAAATCAAGAGCAGACAAAACGACGTTTTTGTCGTTAAGCGATTGATTTGTGTGCCTTTTAGCTCTGCATAATGTTTTTACAAAAATTAAACAACTTTTAAATTTATGAAAAGCTTTGCTGTAAAAAATAATTATGCAGAGCTCTCTAATTGGATAAGACATGGATATAACACCCCAAAGTGATTTTACAGGCTGTATAGTAATTGATCCTTTAACCAGAATTGAGGGGCATCTCAGAATGGAAGTTCATGTGGAAAATGGACTTATTGTTGATGCCAAAAGTTGTGGCACTTTATTTAGAGGAATTGAAAATATCTTGGTGGGCAGAGACCCAAGGGACGCCCAGCACTTTACCCAAAGAACCTGTGGAGTTTGTACCTATACCCACGCCCTTTGCTCTGTCAGAGCCTTGGAAGATGCCATGGGGGCAGAAATTCCTCCAAATGCCACATTAATCAGAAATTTGGTTTTGGGCATACAATTTATGCATGACCACTTGGTTCATTTTTATCATTTACATGGTCTTGATTTTATAGATATTTCATTTGTTGTTGAAGCAGACATCAATAAAACTTGCGAACTTGCCCAAAAAATGTCTGAAAGCCCCTATACCAGAGAGGATTTTCAAGAAACCAAGGATAAAATATTAAAACTGATAAACAGTAAACAACTTGGCCCCTTTGCAGGTGCCTATTCCATTGGCGGTCACCCTGCCTATTATTTATCGGCGGAAGAAAATTTATTACTTGTTACCCACTATTTAAAAGCCTTGCGTTTACAGGTTAAAACAGCGCAGGCCATGGCAATTATCGGCGCCAAAAATCCCCATACCCAATTTTTGATTGCAGGCGGCGTGACTTGCTATGACTTTTTAGACCCTGAAAACATGCAAAAATTTTATCAACTTTATGAAGAAACACTTAATTTTATAAGACATATTTTAATTTCCGACATTACTTTAATCAGTCAAAAATATAATGATTGGGCAACCTTTGGTGATGCTTCAAATTTCATGGCCTTTGGAGAATTTCCCTTTGCCAATAATGAAAGAAATTTGGAAAATCGCTGGCTTAGGCCGGGAGTGATTTATAATAAAGATCTTAGCAAGGTGCACCGTTTTGAGCCTGAAAAAATTGCCGAACATATTCACTACAGTTGGTATGGGGGCAAAAATATCAGTTCTCCTGCCTATGGTGATACTGAGCCTGCCTTTACAAAAATAGGAGATGATGCCAAATATTCTTGGATGAAAGCCCCTCGTTATAATAATTTGGTGGTGGAAACAGGGCCTCTTGCTCAAATGCTGGTTTCCTATGCCCAAGGGCATGAGCAAGTACGAAAGAATATGGATATGATGATGAAATCCATTGGGATTGGGCTTGATCACATGTATTCGGTGCTTGGCAGAACCATTGCCAGAGTTGTGCAATGTTGGACAGTGGGTGAACAGGTTAAAAACTGGTACCTTGAACTTTTATCCAATTTGGCAAATGGTGATAATCAAATTTGTGAGGATTTGGAAGTTCCCGAATATGGGCAAGGAGTGGGTTATTTAACTGCTCCAAGGGGTGGACTGTCCCATTGGATGCAAATTAACGAAGGACTTATCAGTAATTTTCAATTGGTTGTTCCCTCCACTTGGAATTTTGGCCCAAGGGATTTGCAGGGCAGACCTGGGCCTGTTGAACAAGCACTTATCGGAACTCCCATTGTCGACCCCAAAAGACCTGTGGAAATTTTAAGAAGCGTGCATGCCTTTGACCCTTGCATTGCTTGTGCTGTTCACGTTATTGATGCTAAAAATAATGTGGAAACAGTGGTTAATATTTTGTAAAATTTAATAAAAATAATAATGAAAAAATGGGTTTCTCTTGTTCGCAATGATTTTTAATTTTTTATTTCATTAACTGACAATTCTAATTCTACGATATATTAAGAAAGAAAACTACAATGCTGTCATTAACCGATGATTATAACCATGCGATATACCAAGAAAAAAACTACAAGGCTGTCATTGCGATAAAGAACTTAGTAAAGACGAAGCCCAAAGGGCTCCTTTATTCCGTGGACGTGGCAATCTTGGTGTTAAAGGAAAGATTAAAAAAAGGTTTAAGTTCCCGATTCTACGCCAAGATTGCCACACTCGCTCCGCTCGTTCGCAATTGCTCTAGTGGGTCATTGCCATGCCCACAAGGTAGGTGCGGGGGACGTGGCAATCTCCCCGTTAAAGACTGTTTTAAATTTCCGACTTGGCGAGGAGATTAACGCACTTTAAATATTTTTCTTGGCAAGCACAATATTTTAATGTATGTTTGGCATAGAAATTGAATAATATTGAAATATGATTACAGTATGCCAACTTAGTTTGCATACATAAAATTTCAACATCATACACAGGAGTTTTTTATGTCTAACTCAGGAATAAATGCAAATAGTCCAAACTACAATATTCAAGATTTTGGTAAGCTTGCCAATTTAAAAGATAATAATACAAATGTCATAGTAAAAGATGGTCAAGTAAAAACAAGGGCAACCAATTTTGTCAGTAAGGCTCTTTATAAACTTTTTACACCAAAAGATGTAAGAATATCCAGAAACAAATTGGCAGGTGCTGAATTTAAAAGATTGTTGGAAGGAAGGTTTACTACCTTACCTAAGAGTGCAAATAATTTATTAAATTTATCAATACAAGGTGGTAAGCCCCTGACAGCCAGAAATATCTTCTGCATTAATAGGGAAATTGCACAGCATGTCAGAGATAATCCAATGCCAACAAGAGCAACAGTTGCAAATCAAGCAACTACTCCGACTACGGCGACAACTCAAGCCAAAGAACCGACTAAAACTCATACTGTCGAAGGGTTAAAAAGTGCCCTAACTTCTCTTGCTTCTTCAGTTTCCAAAGAAACAAGCATTGCAAAAATTGTTTCAGATGTTAATGATAAACTTTCTGAATATTTAAGTTCTGTAAACCCTAAGAATGATTCAAGAGTAGCTGTTAAGGTATTGGTAGACGCTTCAAAACTGATAGCAGATTTAGATATGAGTCCTGCATCTAAAGGTTGTTTGGAAAGAGCCATAACCAGTAAGCTTAGTGTTTTTTCAACTGATATTATGCGTGAAAACAAAATTGCCGCTCCTACTGAAACAGCAAGTCAAGATAAAGTGGGACAAGTTGCAGCAGGTCAAACAAAACCAACGACACATGGCACCGAAGGATTAAAAACTGCTTTGACAGCCCTTGCATCTTCAATTCCCAAGAGTAGTAATATTGGTGTATTTATGAATGAACTAAATAAAGGATTAGAAGCTTTTATAAGCTCTGCAAATCCAAGTGGTGATAAAAAATTAACTTTTGAAATTTTGCAGGATGCCAAAAAATTACTTCCCGAACTGGATATAAACCCTAAATTTCAAGACTCTTTAAGCTCTATGTTATCTTCCAGATCCAAAGTATTTGCTTCTGTAATTCTCAAAGAAGCTGTAAAATCAGAACCATCTTTACAAGCCATAAATTCTGAAAGTTTGGTTAAAACCATGGGCGAGGTTAAAGACTCATTCCAAAAAGGCATTAATCCCGGCATATCAATCTCAGAGTTTAATAAAAAACTTGATGAATTTGTCCAAACTGCAAATCCAAGTGGAGATAAAAAATTAACCTTTGCAATTATTCAAAAAGCTCAAGATGAACTGGGAAAAATTGTAGATGATCCTGAACAGAAAAAATTAATTGGCAATAGTTTAAGTTTTAGAAATGCATCACTTGCTGTGTTTATTGTGCAAGAAGAAATTAAAGCTTCTTCTGCCGGCAAAAATCCTGCCCAACCTACAACATAATCTAACACGCCAACTCAACCACAGGTTCTGCAAAAGCATCTATATTTATCAGACATGTGAAAAAGTTAAAAAAGGACTTTTTAACGTGAAGTAAAATAATTGATTAAACATTAAAATCTTAGAAAGAGGAATTTAACATGTCAGAAGTATTTAGTAAATTATTGACAGATTTTGGAGTTTCAATCGGAGTTGACGATCTTGAAATTTCTGAGGACAATGATTGTTTTATTGGTGTTGATGATTATGAAGTAAATATAGGCTTAAGGGAAGAAGATGTTCTTTTTTCAGCCACATTTTTCACAATTCCCACAGAAAACGAACAGAAATACTATAAAAGATTAATTACAGGAAATTTTTATTTGGTTGAAACAGGTGGGGCGGCATTAAGTGTAAATCCATTAAACAATGAGGTACAACTTATTTATACCAGCCCATTACAATATTTAGACCAAAATACCTTTAAAGTTGTTTTTGAAAATTTTCTAAATATTGTAGACCACTGGAAAGAAATATGTAATTCTTTAATTACTGATAATGATGAAGAGCATAATATTATTCATGAAATGACCCATGGTATCAGAATATAAAAAAGCATTTATTAAATCATTAATTAGATAAAACAATATATTAATAAATAAAATCTCTGCCAATAAAAAGGCAGAGATTTTATTTATTAAAATTTTTTTAGGTTAACTCATTGTATTTCAGTATTAATTATGTTAAAGTTCAGTCATTAATTATTTATAAAAAAAGCTTTGATTTTATATCAATAAAACGGGGGCTATTCATGAGTGATACCCATTATAAAAAAATTGCCATTCAGGTTTCTGTTATCACTATTATTGTTAACGTACTGCTTTTTATTATTAAATTCATAGCAGGCATAGTTGGTCATTCTTCGGCCATGATTTCTGATGCTTTCCATTCGCTTTCCGATGTTTTAAGCACTATCATTGTGATTATAGGGGTAAAGCTTGCCAAAAGCGATTCTGATATTGATCATCAATACGGCCATGAACGATTTGAATGTATAGCCGCCATTCTTCTCTCATTTATGCTTTTTGCAACCGGTCTTGCCATAGGTTATGCAGGAATAGAGAAAATATATATGGGCTCCTATGTGGACGCACCTTTTCCCACTAATTTTGCACTTTATGCAGCCATTATTTCTCTTATTATCAAAGAGGGCATGTTTTGGTATGTAAAAATAGCTGCAGACAAGATAAAATCTGATGTTTTGCGTGCCGATGCATGGCATCACAGATCCGATGCCCTTTCCTCTGTTGCCAGTTTTATCGGTATACTTGGTGCTCAACTTGGCTTTGTTATATTTGATCCCATAGCTTCCATTGTCATTTGTTTCTTTATTTTTAAGGTAAGTTATGAAATTTTTATCAATTCCATAGATAAAGTCCTTGATAAAGCTGTGGATCAAGTAACAGAAAAAGCCATGCAAGAACTTATTTTAAAACAAGAAGATGTGAAAGAAATAGATTCATTGAAAACAAGGCAATTCGGGCAAAAAATATATGTTGATCTTGAAATTGCCGTTGATCCTACTTTGTCCTTAATGAAAGCCCATGAAATAGCCGAAAGAGTACATAGTGCCATAGAAGAGAATTTTTTAGAAGTGAAACACTGTATGGTACATGTCAATCCATTATTGCTTGACGATGCACATCGCCAGCATCAGAAAATATAATTATGTCAGAATGTTATTATCTGTTGAAATGATTAAATATTTAAAAACTTGACCATAATTATAAATTATTATAATTATTCAAATTGATAATAATTTGATCTTATGAAGATACTGATTAAATCAGTAATTTCATAGATATCTATTCTGAAACTTCTGCACAATCATTGTGAGGTTTCTGCTTAGATTTGTAATATTATAATAGGTGTCCCATTTCGGGAATAATTGGAAAGCAAAAAAGCTGTCCCGCAACCGTGAGAGAATACAAATTTACCAAGACCATTGTGAAATAATTTCATGAGAAGGGGTAAAGGAGAATGACACTCGAGCCGGTAAGCCAGCCTATTATTTATAACCGTAGCCCACGCGGATGGGGTAAAGGAAGATATATGAAGAAGATTCTTATTCTTTTATTGTGTCTTGTATTTATGGCACAAAGTGCTTATGCTCACAATCATGGACATGGACAAGAGCGTCCAACAGCAGATTTAACCATTTTATTGGCCTTTGGCACATCAGATCCCGAAGCAGAAAAATCGCTTCAAGCCATTGAAGATGCTTATAAAAAACGAGCAGAAAATTATGGTGGCCATACCATGATGGTTTTTTCCTCCAATATTATTCGTAAAAAACTAAGAGAACAAGGTAAAACAGTTTATTCCATTGATGAAGCCTTGGATATGGCTGCAAAAAAAGGTTATAAAAATCTTGAAATTCAATCGCTTCATGTGGCGCCTGCCGAAGAATATATGAAAGTTAATAGATTGATTGCACGTTCCATGGAAAGAAATCCAAATCGTTTTGAATCTGTTTTTTTTGGGCATCCACTACTTATGTCTGAAAAAGATCTTGAGCTTTCAGTTGATGCCGTGATTAATGATTTGCCAAAAGAACGTCAAAAAAATGAGGCTGTTATTTTTATGGGACATGGAAATAACAGAGGCACAGGCGATATTTTATTAAAATCTGTTAATACTCAAATGCAAAGTGTTGATCCATTAATTTGGCTTGCCAATGTGGAAGGTGCCTTGCCATTTGATCGTATCTTACCACTTTTAGCAGAAAAAAATGTGAAAAAAGTCTGGCTTGCACCTTTTATGATTGTTGCCGGTGATCATGCCAAAAACGATATGGCAGGTTCCGAGGCTGATTCATGGAAAAGTATTTTAACTCAAAATGGTTATCAGGTGGAAACACTTGTTAAGGGTATGGGACATAATAAAACCATTCAAAATATATTTATTGACCATACCGACCATGCCTATGATGATATAATGAATGGCACTATTTTGAGTTCACATTCTCATCATTAATCTATAAAATTAGGTATATAATAAAAGCTCTGTGTAAAAAATGTGCAGAGCTTTTATTATATGTATTGTTATTATTATGAAAAAAAAACATAAGAAAATATATCCTTGGCAATCTCCAATCCGCCTATTATTGTTTTCTTTGGCATTGATTATTGCCACATACTTGACTATTAATATGCCCACCATGCAAAAAACAAAGTGGGTTTATGATAATGAAACCAAGTCAATGCAGGAAATTATTGTCCATAAGAAAAATCAAAGCGAATTGAATATAAGCGGTCAAAAAAGCCCTGAAAATCAGGATAATCAAAAAAATATTGAAAAAAACAATCAAAAAAGAGATGAAAAGAGTGGCTTTGAAAAAATAGTTGCAAAAATAAAAAGTTTATCAAGGCTATTTATCATGGTTGCCATTGCCGCCTTTTTAGGCGGATTAATGGAGGCACGTTCTTGGCATATTTTTTTCGGTTATTTTTTAAGAAAGGTTACAAAAGCAGCCAGATTGCCTGAGGTAATCGGGATAAGCATGCCCATTGCCCTTTATTCGGGAACAAGTGCCAATACAATCTTGGTAAGCAGTCATGCCCAAGGGGAAATTTCAACATCTGCCTTAATCACAGGCGGTATGGCAAATAGTTATTTTTCCCATGTTTCCCATTCTATGCGGGTTTTATATCCTGTTGTTGCCATAATCGGTTTGCCGGGATTACTTTATTTTGGTATTCAATTTTTGGGTGGATTTTTAATTATTTTATTTGCATTTACCCTAAATCGGTATAAATTCCGACATCAAAATATGGCAGATTGGAAGTCAGAAATTTCAGAAAGCCATAAAAAGGTTCTCAGTTGGGCAAAATCCATAAAACTTGGGTTATTGCGCTCTTTAACTCTTTTGTTTAGAATGGTTTATATGACCATTCCTTTAATGCTTGGCATGGAATGGCTTTTAAAAAGCGGAGCTTTTAATTTTTGGGAACAATATATTCCTGCCCATGTGGCTCAGTATTTTCCGGCAGAATTAATTTCTGTTATTGTGGCACAAATCGGTGGCCTTGTACAATCGGCGGCTGTATCTTCAAATCTTTATGCAGAGGGATTAATTCATCAATCGCAAATTCTTTTGGCCATGTTGATTGCCAGCGCCGTTGGTAATCCCATCAGAACTTTAAGGCGGAATTTACCTACTGCTCTTGGAGTTTTTCCGCCAAAAGTTGCCTTTTCTATAGTTTTTATTATGCAATTTGCCAGATTTTTAGTTACATTATTTGGATCGATAGGGGTAATTCTTTGGATGAAATACTTTTTGTTTGGTTAAAACCTTAAATGTTGTTTAATTATCTAAAAAATAGTCACGTCATTCTAATTTGCGAGCTTAGCAATACCCACGTGATTCCGGATTGAGGGCAGGGGCAACGCATCTAATTTTTCTTGAGGGGGAAAACCACGTTTTTTTTGAAAAAAAACGAGTTTTTCCCCCTCAAACTCCCCCTTTCCTTAAAAAAACATGTTTTATACAAAAAATATAAAAAATTTAAATAAAAAAACAATGATATGTCAATATATTATAAAAGTGAAAAACTATTTCAATCAATTATAACTCTATGACATATCAAGTCTTAAATAAAAAAAAAGACCTAATTTCTTAGGTCTTTATAAAATGGTCGGGGCGACTGGATTCGAACCAACGACCCCCTGTTCCCAAAACAGGTGCGCTACCAAACTGCGCCACACCCCGACAAATATATTATCTTGCTATGACTCTAAAATCAGCTCTACGATTTAAAGCCCATGTTTGCTCGCCTGAACCGGCCACTGCCGGACGTTCTTTACCATAGCTTATAATTTCAATTTGATTGGGATTTACACCCAATAAAACCATATATTCATATGCAGCTCTGGCTCTTCTTTCTCCAAGTGCCAAGTTATACTCTTGAGTTCCACGTTCATCACAATTTCCCTCAATTCTAACTCTAATGCTTGGATACTGCTTCATTATTGTGGCTTTTTGATTTAATATAGCTTGATATTCAGGTGAAATATCATATTGATTGAAATCAAAATAAATTACGCCATCAGTAATTGTCTGCGCTGCAACATCAATTTCAGCCACATTTCCCAATGAAGAATTTGAATTTTCTTGTCCATTGGGGTTAACATTCTTTTTAGAACAAGCAGAACCAGACATTGCAAACATTGCGATAATACAAAGCATTAACACAAGATTTAATTTTTTCATATTAATCTCCTTGCTTTTCTATCGCAAAATTAGCGATAGCGTTTATCTACAATCAATGTGAATAAATAAATATACCCAAAATAAAACTCTGTCAACAAAAAAAAATAAAAATTTAAATTTTTTCTTAAGGAAGCACTGATTAATTCCGTAAACGGAATTAATCAGAAAGGCACACTGCCTTTATTCGCCCTTTGGGACGCAAAAAACATGGTTTTTGCTCTCATTTCGGCGTGCAAAATAGCCACTTTGTGTCTATTTTGTAAGGAAACGCTTTCAAAATTTTAAAGATTTTGATTTAATCAGCGTTTCCTTAAGCCTAAAAAAATAAAAGCTTTAGTCTTTCAAATCCACATACCAAGCAGTTGTTTTTTCAAGTAATTTTAGATTTCTTTCTGCCATGATATAGGGGTCGGCCAAATACCCGTCCAAAAGAACAGTATTTTCAAAAACACTATAGCAAATATCTTTAAATAGCTCTGAATTCTTATCTTTTTTGTATATTTCAAGCAAAGAACGCAAAAGGGAATGATTTTGATTAATTTCCAAAATTTTCTTTGGTACAGAATCATCTTTTTGGAATGAACGCATTAATTTTTCCATGGAAGAACTCATGCCGTCCTCGGTGGTCATACAAGCGGGACTGCTGCTAAGTCTTTCTGATTTTTTAACATCAATAACCTTGTCACCAAGAACTTGACGCATGCAAATTAACATTTCGTCAAACAAAACATTGTCTTGCTCATCCAATTTTGGCAAATCTTTTTGCATGTCTTCCACATCGGCAAAGGAATTAACATCTTCTGCTTTTGATTGCTCAATGTTTTTAAATTGTAAATCTTGGAACTTACCTAAGGATTCAAGGGCAATTTCATCAATTGGCTCAAGCAAATAAAGAACTTCAATGCCTTTTTTGGTAAATCTTTCAAGGTGAGGATTTAATCTGGCCGCTTCCTTTGAAGATGAGCTCACATACCAAACTTCCTTTTGTCCTTCCTTGATTCTTGAAGCATAATCTTCAAGGCTGATTAGCTCTTCGGGGGAAGTTGAAGAAATAAATCGCATTAAATTTGCCACTCTATCTTTGAATACATAATCATTAAATGCAAATTTAAAATATTTTCCGTGAATTTTCCAAAATTTATTATATTTTTCCTTATCATTTTTTGCCATTTTTTCAAGGTGAGACATTAACTGTCTAACAATGGTTTGGGAAATTTTACGAAGCACAATATTTTCTTGCAAAGTTTCCCTTGAAATATTTAATGGCATGTCCTCTGTGTCCACAACGCCTTTTAAAAATGCAAAATAATTTGGAATTAAATCTTGACAATTTTTAGCAATCAAAACTCTCTTCACATAAAGATCAAGTCCCCAATTATCTCTTTGTTCCATAAAATAATCATCGGCCTTATTGGGAATGAAAATTAATGTATTGAACTGCACAGGGGCATCTACAGATAAATGGATAACATCAAAGGGTTTTTCTTGGTCATAGGTTAAAAATTTATAAAATTCAGTATATTGCTCTTCGGTAATGCTAAATTTAGGTTCACGCCAAAGGGCAGGGGTTGTATTAATCAATTTATCATTTAAAAATATTGAAAAAGGTAGGAAATTTGAATGACTTCTAATTATATTTTCAATGCGAAACTCTTCTAAAAATTCTTTTGCATCGGCTTTTAAATAGGCCTTAATTACTGTGCCTCTTTTAATTTCAGTGTTTTCAACTTCTTCAATGCTATAACTGTCAGAACCTGTTGACTCCCATTTATAGGCTTTACCACTGCTATTTTGTTTACTTTCAAGGGCAGGAATTGATAAAACTTCAATTTTCTCGGCAACCATGAAAACAGAATAAAAACCAATTCCGAAACGTCCGATGATTTGTGAAGCATCTGTAGCTTTTGTATCGTCTTTTTCAATAATTTCTTCTTCGGCAAAGGGGTCAATTTTATTTTCTTTTTTTTCTTCCCCAATATCTTTTAAAAACTGTTCCGAACCTGATTTGGCTATTGTTCCCAAATTCTCCTGCATTTCTTCCATGGTCATGCCAATGCCGGTATCAGTAATACTTAATGTATTATTATCTTTATCAATATTAATTTTTATTTCAAGTGGCAATTCAGAATTAATTATTTTTTCACCCTTACTTTGCATGAAACGCAATTTATCAAGAGCATCAGAAGCATTTGATAAAAGTTCACGCAAAAATATTTCTCTGTTTGTATAAAGTGAGTGGGTCAGAATGTTTAAAACCTTATGTGTTTCGGCTTTAAAATTATGTTTTATTTGATTTGAGTCCATTTTTAATCTCCTTAAAAAATATAATCTTATAAACTATAAGTACATAATAAAATACGTCAATATTTATACTTGATTTTTTTTAAAATAAATGGCTGATTACTTGCCTAACACATATATATTAATTATAATTTATGAACTATAATTAATAAAATTTAAAATGTTTTATTGTGTCGAGGTTTTTTCATGATAAATTCATCCAATCCAAAAAAAATAACCTATATCAGTTGTTTGATCTTACTGTATATCTCTTGGGGCTCAGGCTATCTTATCAATAAAATTGGCTTGGAATATTATCCACCCATACTATTTTCAGGCATACGAATGACTTTGGCAGGTTTTTGTTTACTTGCCTATTCCCATGTAATGAAAGACAGAGCTGAAATTAATTTACATGAAATCAAGCGAGCCTGTGTTTTAGGCATACCCATGGTACTTGTTGCCAGTGGGTTCTTATGTATTGGACAAGTCTTTGTTCCCTCCGGCACAACTGCCATAATTTATGGAGCTTGCCCTGTTTTGTTGGTTATTTGTGGTTGGCTGTTTGCAGGCGAAAAAAAACCGACCAATTTGCAATTTTTTGGTTTATTTTTAGGTTTTGCCATGATTTTATGGATTAAAATTTATCAAGGAAGTCAAGGAGAAGCAACTGTTTTTGGATTAATTATGATCTTCATATCTGTGCTTGGTTGGGTTTTTGGATCAATTTTATCAAGAAAAAAATCTTTTTCAACAAATTTGTCTGTTGTGCGTTCAAGCGGATTATTAATGTTTTTTGGTGGCATTGAAACAACATTGCTGGCCATAGTTATGAATGAAAGCTTGGAAGCTAAAGCTTTTGGATTTGGAGCCATCGGTTTATTGATATTTTCAACAATTTTCGTGGCCCTGCTTGGCTATACCTGCTATCTGTGGTTATTGGTAAATGCACGCCCCATTGTGGCCATTTCCTATGAATTTGTAACTCCCATTGTGGCCATATTTTTGGGCTGGCTTTTGGTCAACGAAAGTATAAATTTAACTATAATAATGGCCTGTATTGGCTTAATGGTGTCGATTTTTTTATCGGTTTCCAAAGACAGGTAATAAAAAATCAATACTAAAAAACAAAATAAATTATTAATAAAATGAAAATTTACAAAAATTATGTCCACAAAACAATTGACAGGGCAATAATAATTTATTGAGATTTACAATAAAAGAATGGATTATAAAATGACAAACACAAATTTTAAAACAAAATTTATTTATATTTCTTGCCTTGTTTTACTTTATATTTCTTGGGGCTCAGCCTATCTTTTAAATAAATTGAGTCTTGAATATTATCCTCCGATTTATATGGCAGGAATCAGAATTAGCATAGCAGGCGCTATATTACTTATATATTCTTATATAACCAATGACAGAACAAAAATTAATGCACATGAAATAAAAAGAGCTCTTATTTTGGCTATCCCTTTGGTTTTAATGGCCAGCGGTTTTTTATGCATAGGACAAGTTGATGTTCCCTCGGGAACTTCAGCTATCATTTATGGCTCTGCCCCTGTTTTTTTATTGGTCTGTGGTTGGCTGTTTGCAGGTGAAAAAAAACCGACCAATTTACAATTTTTAGGACTATTCTTGGGTCTTGCCATGATTTTCTGGATCAAAATCCATCAAGGCAGTCAAGGTGAAGCCTCCTATTTTGGCTTATTCATGGTAATTACTGCGGTTGCAGGTTGGGTTATAGGATCAATTTTATCCAGAAAAAAACCTTTTCACTCGAAACTATCCGTTATTCGCTCAAGTGGAGTAATAATGTTTTTGGGAGGACTTGAAACCATATTGTTGGCCATAATTATGAATGAAAACTTAGAAGCCAAAGTCCTAAGTTTTAACGCCATATTTTTGATGATGCTTTCCATTCTTTTTGTGGCAATCCTTGGTTTTACTTGTTATATGTGGTTATTGGTAAATGCACGCCCCATTGTGGCCATTTCCTATGAGTTTGTAACTCCTATCATAGCTGTGTTTCTTGGCTGGCTTTTAGCAAATGAAAACATAAGTTTAACCATAATTTTAGCCTGTATTGGACTTGTTGTTTCTATCTTTTTATCTGTTTCCAAGGATAGATAAGGCAAAAGCTGATTCAATTATTGCTCTCTAAAAAATTCATTTTGTAAAGATTTTAAAAAATTTTAAATTTATTATCAAAAAAAACTTGACAGTATCAACTTGTTGAAGTACATATATCTTCACGCGCTTGTAGCTCAGCTGGATAGAGCACCAGGCTACGAACCTGTAGGTCGGAAGTTCGAATCTTTTCAGGCGCGCCATTTTTTTCAAGGGTTTATGATGAAAGTCATAAACCCTTTTTTTGTGTCCTTAAAAATTTCCCACCGTATTTCCCACCTTGAAATGAAATTTGATAAAACAAAATGAAAATAAAAAAATTAAGAGCGTGTGTTAATGCACGCTCATTTTTCTAATCAAAATTTAATCAGTATTATTTTTTATTCTTCATCAAAATGATTTTTAATGACTTCAAGTATGGCGATTGCTATTGAAAATATCCTAACTGTTGAAACAAAAGCGGATTGACGCACGCCATTCCCGTTTTCAAAAATCACAATTTTGGTATGGTTTTTGATTTTTTAAATTTAGTAAAATATAAATAAATCAAAATAGTTATATCATTGTTAAAAAAACATATTTTATACAAAAAATATATAAAATTTAAATGAAAAAAAACAATGATATGTCAATATATTATAAAAATGAAAAACTATTTCAATTAAGATGCGTTAGCCCTGCATGGAACATGGGGGCGAATAAAGGCAGTGTGCCTTTCTGATTAATTCCGAAATCGGAATTAATCAGTGCTTCCTTAAAATTTATATTTCAATTCTAACATACCCGATACCCCGTCACGTTCGCCAAGGCTTCCCTCAATTTTACCATTCAAGCTAAAGCCGTTGATATGTGCAAAAGTTCCGCCAAGGGAAAGAACACCCGTTCCGCCCTCAAGGTTTGCGGAATTTGGAATTGAGATATTTTCAACACTTGCTTTTGCTTCGCTGTCAAATTCATGTTCGTAATGAAGCCCAAAATAAGGGCTGAAAGTATACGTTTCATTTTCAAGCATTTCATAATTTGCAGTTGCGCCAACACGTAAGACATGCGAATTGATGGAATCAAAATTGAAATTATCACCTGCAATTTCTTTGTCTATACTTTCTTGATGTGTCCAAAAATATTTTGCGGACATATCCAAAGCCCACTGTTCATTGATATTCCAAATATAACCTAAGCCAAGATGCATGCCATAATACATGGAATCTGTTTCATAACTTATGCCTGCATTTGTGCTAGGGTCGATGATATCATCTGAGCCATAATCATTATGTAGCGTTCCCAAACGTGCAGAGGCTTCCACATAGGGCAAGCCGTTTTGCGTATTGAATTCATAACGTGCGAATAATCCACCGCCTATATAGTTTATATTGCCGTCAGAATCAATTGCACCTGCGGAAGTATTATAAGAGCCTGTGCCTGTTTCTGCGAAGAAGCCGAGAAGAAGCTCGCTATTATTGAGATAAGCATTATAGGCAAGTCCACCGACAAAGGAAACGGAAGTGACATCGGTTTCAACACCGCTATCAAAGGAATTGTAACCACCTTGTATAACAGCAAAAGGCGCCCAAGTGTTTCTCATATTAGAAGAGGCTGAACCTGTGCTCATACCCTCATTTTCAAGGCTTGCTATTGTTTTAATTTCGCCACCTTGTGTTGCACTCTGTGCGGTTGGAATTGCATTGCCTACAAGCGCACCTGTTGCACTATATAAAGTTGCATTTGCTGCGCCTGTTTGCGAACTAACCACAACTTCTGCACGGCTTTGAGCTGAAATAGAAATAAAAGTGGCTGTGATGTCGTGATTTATATTGTCTTGATTAATTTTCCATTCTTGCTGTGTGAAGGTGCTTGTATCGCTTGTCACTGTTTTCCCATTATTGGCAATAGTACCATCAATAGCATTTGTGGAATCAATAAGAACAATGACATCATTATGTTTTAAACCATGCCCATCTTTAATGCTCACATTGCCAACACTTGCAACTTGTACAGCTCCATCAGTAAGGTTTAAATCAGTCGTTTTCAAAATTGTACTGCCTACCGCTGTATTAGAGGGTAAAATGAAATTATAGGTTTTAAAATTACCTATGGTAGCAATTCTGCTATTTCCTGTATACTCATTCACATGCAAGACATTATTATTGAAGGTATTAGCATTGGGGAAAAATACTGGGTTTATGGTAAGCATTTTAATATCTACAGTTTTTATGGTAGGATCTGTGGGATCTGTTACCACCTCTGTTTCAAGCTCAAAACTGTTGGCATCAACCATAGCTCCACCCCAAATATTCGCCCCACCCAAATCAGGCGCACCGCTCAAGGTTACACTATTATTTTCTGCATGGCTACTATTGCCAAGCACCATACCACCCACAATATTCCCGTTAACTGTACCACCGCTGATATTGATAGTATTATTGCTGGCTGTGGCTTGCCCGTCAGTGCCGTCAGTACCTCTATTACTAACCCTACTAGTGCTAGCGTGACCACCTTGGCTTATGGCAATGCCACCATAGGCATTAGTCACAGTACCTGTTGTTATATTGATAGTATTGGTATTTGCTTCGGCAGCAGCAGCATTACCACCATTACCACCCTCAGCGACCAAACTACTACTAGTATTAACGCCACCCTCACCGCCTTGGCTTATGGCAATGCCACCATAGGCAGTACCGGTATTGGCATTAATGTGTACAGTATTCTCATTGGCCGAGGCCGTGTTAGCATTGCCGCTATCGCTTATAGAAGAATTCTTAGTATCACCACTAACACCACCTTGGCTTATGGCTTGTCCGCCGTAGGCAGTATTAATGGCAGCATCAATGGTAATTGTATTTTTGTTAGCTGTAGCAGAACCACCAGCACCACCGGCACCACCAATACCACTACCACTACCACTAATACCACCACCATCACCACCAATGCTTGTGGCTTGCCCACCATAGACATTGGTTACAGTTCCGCCAGTAATATGCATTATGTTTTCGTTAGCAGTAGCAGTACCACCAATACCACCGGCACCACCATGACCATCAATACCACCAATACCACCACCATCACCACCAATGCTTGTGGCTTGCCCGCCATAAGCATTAGTCACTGTTCCGTTGTTGATAGTATTTGTATTGTCGGTAGCCGTAGTAGCACCACCGGCACCACCGGCACCACCAGAACCAATAGTACCTCTACCACCATCACCACCATCACCACCAATGCTTGTGGCTTGCCCGCCATAAGCATTAGTCACTGTTCCGTTGTTGATAGTATTTGTATTGTCGGTAGCCGTAGTAGCACCACCGGCACCACCGGCACCACCAAAACCACCATGACTACCACCACTATCACCATTACCGCCGAGACCACCATTGCCGCCTGTGCTTGTGGCAACACCGCCGTCAGTAGCATTTGTGATATATACACCACCACCGCCGCCGCCACCGCCGCCACCGCCGCCACTGTTACTGCCGACGCTGACGCCGCCATCACCGCCGGTACCGCCAGCGTTCTGTCCACTGCTAATACCAGCACTACCAGCTGTACCAGAATTCTCTCTCTCGCCGCCATTACCGCCAATACCTCCGCCGTTAGTGCCGAGGGTACCATCAGTTCTGCCACTAGTAACACTATTCTCACCACGACCACCACGACCACCATCACCGCCTGTGCTGGTGACAGAGGCTGCAGAGGCATTTTCTGCCATTATTGGCGTGAGTAATAAGGCAGTAGCCATAGCCAATGAGCCGAACACATTTAAAAGATTACATTTTTTCAAAACCGCTTTATAACAATTTTTTAAATTTCCGATTGCGTTTTTAGATTGCATTGCAAGTTCCTTTTTTGTATTTTTTATCTGTAAGACTAAGATGTCAAATAAAATCGGTATACAAAACAGTAATATATAAGAAATGAAATGGCAACATTTTTTTAGACAGTTTTTAATCAAGCCCATGTCATTGTTAAATCTATAAGTTAACGAAAATAAATCAAATTGGCTATCATTTAAATTGTCGGTTATTGTCGATTAACGACACAAAAAATTAAAAATGCTGTCATTGCGAACGAGTGAAACGAGTGTGGCAATCTCCTCGCCAAATCGGAATAAGGTGTTATAAGACCTCCATACATAAATTTCATAAAATATGCATGGAGGTCTTAAATTTTAGATATAATTTAATATTTTACAATTTGAAAATAAATGAACCAAAGACTCCGTGGCTGACAACATTGGAAGAGGCATTGATTTTATAATCGACTTCAAATCCAAATTTATCTTTTTCAACACCAAGTCCCAATCCACCCACAAAGGTTACAGGATCAAAGATTTCACTTTCCATAAGTGCCGAACCGTCCACGCCTGCAATTCTAATTTCTTGCATGGCATCTAAGTCGCCCATGGTCACTTGTAAGCCAAGGTCTAGCTTGGGATTAATTTTTATACCGCTTGCAGTAATATATTCACCTGCAAAAGTTATGCCAACAGGAATGGCAAAGATATTTGCATTATCAACCTTTGTACTAAAGGCAGTTGCGCCGCCAAAGGCTGTATTATAATCATCAACTCTATATAAATTATAGCGGAATCCTAAATGTGGAATAATTTTTAGGTTATCAAGTTGGAATTGGTATTCAGCTCTCAGTCCTGTTGTAAACATTTCTGCATCGAATTTTGATGTAAGTGTACCTATGTTTGATTTTTGAACAATTTCATTTTGTGTATTGGTATAGCCAATATCAGCAGACAAACCAAGATTACCCATCATAAAACCTGCATATAGGTTATAACCATAGTAATCAAAATCATTTTCTGCTTTACTAAAGTTACCTGATGATTCACTGTCACCTGAGCCCATGAACATGGAAGCACCAAAGCGGAAGCTATTGTTTATTGTATAGTCAGCCCCAACAGTTACCCCGTATAAATTTGAATCATATCCATATTCAAATGAGCCTGATTTAAATCCATCTGAGCTTGTATGTCTATACATGGGATTGATCCAAAGCCCAAGACCATTTTCCAGTGACCCCGAGGAAAGACCTGAAATTTTCATGCTATTGCCATCACTGGTGACAGAGCCCATGCCTAAACCGTATTCACTGCTTTTGAGAAATCCTGTACGTTTTGCAAGCAGTCCTGAATTGATATCAGAAATATCGGCAAGAACTTGAATACTGTTACCTGCCACGGCCAGTTTTGCACCGCCTTCAATTAAGGCATCGCCATTGGCTTCAAAGGAAGCATAATCAATATATCTCATGCCGGGAGAATCAACATTATTATCATAACCTTTATCAATTAATTCAACTAAATGTCTGTCAATTTTTGGGAATACAGTGCTTGAGCTCAGCTGAGCCACTTGCACAATAAAGCCACTGGCATCATTGCTGATGGCTTCCGCCACCACGAATCTATTGTCAAAAATAAGGGTGCTTGTGTCCACTTGTTCGGCTGTGATTTTGGAAGCACTGGCAAGGCTGTCATTATAACCCCAATAGGTACTTGAACTTCCTGATGATGTTCCTGTTATGCCGTCATTATCCTTGGCAATGTGAACAGTTGCCTTGCCTGCACTTGACAACACCACATCGGAAATAAGCAGTTTTGCCCCGTCCACAACATTAATATTTGAAGCAACCAGGGCAGGATTGCTTGCCCCTGCCTTTGCGTCCACCACCAAGAGGGAGCTTGAACCAAAGCTGGCATTATCGGCAGTAAAATTATTGTTAAAGCTGGCGGCATTGTCAGCAAGCACACCGCCATTATTGGCTGTGGTCAAATCCAGTTGTTGCCCATAGATACCAAAGGCGGATTCAATGCCATTTTGGGAAATTTCAAGTCCTGCTTCCGTCATTTGACTCGGTAACCAATTTGCGTCAACTGTACCGACTGTAATATGGGAATTACGCCCAGCATGCAATATTGTTCCACCTGAAATTGAACCAAAAGCAACGGCAGAGGCAGGCAAATCATTTACCCAAGCAGGGTCGGCAAAAACTTTAATGTTTGTAGCCTTCACGGCAGTTGCAGTTCCTGTAGTGTCCTCACTACCAATATTAAGCTTGGTATTATTACCATTAAAGGTATTGGTTGTTAATCGTCCGCTGACATTGATATTGGTATTGGTGGTTTCCAAATCTTTGGTATCCAATGCACCCTCAATATGAATTTCACTGTCTGATGTTTTGATATCGGTAGCTTTTAAATTACCTTGAATTTTTAAACTTGTATTACCTGCATCAATAGTATTGGCTGATAATAAACTATCAGAACCAATATTAATATTAGTCTGGGCAGAAGTTGTAATATCATTGGCAGTTAATATTCCGCTAAGGTTAACTTCACTGCCTATGGCTGTAATATTATTGGTTGTAAAAGTGCCTTTTATATTGGTTGGGCTTGTGCCAATTTGTAAATTATTTACACTATAAACACCATCACTGCTAAAAGTACCTGCCCTTGCGTCCACATCATTTATGGAACCTGAACCACCTGCCAAGGCTAATGAACCACCTGCTTCCATGGTAATATCTGCAAGCTTTTCTGTCGTATTGTCAAAGTAGGAAGTAAGATTATCTCCCTTGCCGACTAAAGTAACTTGCCCCGAACCTATATTAATTTCATTGCCTGTCTCCACTACAAGTTTATTGGCTTTATGGCTTATATTTACAGGATTTCCGTCTGGATATTGAACTGTTGAATAATCGCCATTATTAATAAGGGTAAAATCAAGATTATTAAAGTTTCTGCTTACAAGTTGGGTAATATCAACTATATTGGTGTTTGGAACTAAAATATTACTTCCGGCAATATCAACATTTTTAGCGGCTACATAGGCATCACCGTAAACTGAGTCCAAGGTATTTAACATATTATCAAGGGCTTGAATTTTATAGGTGGTATCATCCTTAATAAATAAAGTAGCTCCACCACTAAAATCAATTGTGCCGTCTATACCGTCTTGACGGGCTGTGAGAGTTGGGGTACTTGGGTCAGTTGGATCATTGGCATCAACTTGAGAAAAAAGAGCCTCTTGATAGGCTTTTAATGTTCCGCCAACAACATTGACTTGTGTGTCTGCCTCACTTTGAAAGGAAGCAACTGTATTTCCTAAATCATCAAGCATTGTTGTGTCTTGAATATCTAAGGTTCCTTTGATATTTAATTGACTGCTTGCATCACCTGTAACATTCATATTATTGGCATAAAAATATGCACCTTGCTCAATATTGGAAACAGAATTTGTTTCAACAGCTCTATCGGTTGCCATCTTCCAAACGCCTGCGTCAATATTAAAATTACCGCCTGTGTTTAGGATATTCGTATCAATTATCCCTACTTGTGAAGATGTTTCGTTTGTTAATTTGCTATCTAATTGATTGGTCAAGGTTAATGTACTTCCACCAACAATGTTTACTCTTTCAGCATATAAGCCTTCGTCTGCTTCATCGGAAGTCATTGTCAAAGTAGTAGGATTAATTGCACCATTTTCACCAAGTCTTAGATTTGTATATGCAGAACTTGAATCACTTCTAATAATATCGGTAACGTCCAAACGATTGGCAACAATGGCACCGTCAATATTTAATATGGCAGAATTTGATGTGCTTTTAAAAATGTTTAATGTATCGGTAACCAAAATTCCGTTATTGGCAATATTAATTGAACCCTGTGTTGCACCTGTGCTGATTAGCTTATTATCGGCAATTGCCAAACCATTAATTGCCATTATTCCGTTTTGAATATTATAAGTTCCCAAAACTCCATTTTCAAAATTATGATTTAATTTAAGGTTTGAACCTATGTTGCTGTGATTTCCGTCCACCTGAACATTCAAATCGGCATGGTCGTTAAAATTTTCAATATATAGACTGGAAGCATTGGGATTTGTATTATTAGTTATGTCAGTATCTATATATATTGTTCCGCCTGTGGTCGTGAAGTTTTGAATATTGACATAGGGGTTTTCAATATTTGTAGAACCTGATGAGGTATAAACGTCAATATCTCCATCATTAAGATTAATATTATTAAAATTTGCTCTAACACGATTATATGCAATAGTTAATTTACCGCTAGTATCAATATTAATGTTTTGATTTAATTGCCATTGTCCACCATAAAGACTTAAACCGGAATTTATGCCTTTTACATTTATAGGGCTATTAATTGTACCACCAGGTGTTACAAAGTTTATTCCATAGGATTGAATAGTATCATTTTCAAATATATCGTCATAAACACCTAATTCTAAACCACTATTATCAAGGATATTAATTTCAGTATTTTCATCTAAACCAAGTCCATTTTCAGCATTAGCAACAATAAGTCCAGCACTGTTTATATTAAATTGATTATTACTATCTGGAGTAGCAATAAGATAATTGGTCGCTATTCCACTAGCTATAATGTCATTATGATTATAACTTGTATCATTAAATATATTTGGATTAGCAAGATAATCACTTGAAATCGTAGTTGTTCCATCAACGAATAGATAGCCAAATTTATTTAAATTAACATAATCATTTAATTTACTAGAAGTGTCTAAATTAATATCACCTGAAATTCCAAGAACAGCAAAACCTCCAGAAGAATCTGTAAGATTTATTTTTCCTGTGGAATCAATTAAATTAATTCCTGATATATCACCATTAACAGCATTAACTGTCATTATACTTGCATTTCCAATAAAAATTGAATTTGCATCAATAGTTCCGTTTCTGGTGTCCAAATAGGCATATGATTCTTTAATGCTATTAGGGTCGGTATCATTATAATTACCTGATAAAGTAATTGTATTGGCTGTAATTGAAGATCCCTCTTGCAAAATAAAACTTGTATTGGCACCGCTTACGGCTGTGCCTGATTGAATTTCCAAATTTTCAAGATTTAAATTTATGTCTGTTCCAAGATTAACAATTAAATCCCCTGAACTGGAGGCTGTTCCTATCTTGGTTTTGCCTGAAAATGGATTTATACTGGGGGCAATGATTGTAAATTCTTTATCTTGGGTCAAGGGCGAAGTGGTAATATTATCAAAGTCCTTCAAGTCAATATCTGTATCAACAATATTATCATCAATAATAAAATCAGCCCCATAAGCAACACTTGCACCGCAAAAGCCACTGCCCAAGACAAGGGAAGCTACCAAGGCCAAAGAGCCGAAAGTATTTAGCAAGTGGCATTTTTTTAACACTGCCTTATACCTATTTTTCAAATTTCCAAAAGCATTTTTAGTAATCATCATAGCTCCTTGTATTGATAAAAAAATAATATAGAATGTATAATAAATATCTAGACTTTTTTTAGTAAATTTTCCTATGTTTTGCAAGTGATTTAATGATATTTTTCTAAATTTCTTATCGGATGAAAAATAATTTTCTTAAATTCTCGATTTGGCAATCTTGGTGTTAAAGGAAAGATTAAAAAAGGTTTTTAGTTCCCGATTGCACGCCAAGATTGCCACGTCCCTGTTCTACTCAATACAAATCAATTCAAAATCTGTGCCTGTAATTGATTTTGCACCATCTTGAGTTATTTCAAATACATTTTCAATTCCAACCATGCCAATACCTTTAAAGCCCATTTTTGGCTCTAAAGCAATGAACATATTTTTTTGTAGAGGTTCAACAATTTTATTTGCAATGGGCGGAAATTCATCGAGAGCCAAGCCAATTCCATGCCCTAAAAATTTAACTTGATTGCCACCTGTTCCCATATAATGTTCTTCAAGCCCTGCTTTCTTGACAATTTCAAGGGATTTTTGCCAAATATGTTCGGGAATTGCCCCATCAACCAATAAATCGGACGCTCTGTTTTGAATTTCAACACAAATATCATAAGCTTTTCTGATATTATCAGGCACACTTTTTTTTGAGCCTGACCAATAGGTTTGGGTTTTATCTGTAATATAACCTTGATATGAAAACCCAAGATCAACCATGAGCAGACTATTTTTTTCCCATTTTTGTTCACTGCCAAGATAGGGAGTAGCAGGGTGTCCGCCAACGGAGCCGGACGGGCTGTCCCTTGTAACAGGGTAGTTTGAATTGTCGCCAATGCCAAGTTGCCCAAGCACATTTTCACCGCCAAGGGCATTATTTCTAATCAAGCCTGCATGGTCACGCTTTAAAAATTCTTCAAAGGTTAAAACAGAAATTTCCCTTTCAGTCATTTGATGGCATAATTTTTGGGCAAGAGCATCATAGCTTTCAAGATGTTTTTGCCCACCAATACGCATTTTTATTATTTCATATTCGGTTTTTACCGCTCTTGCCCTATTGATAAAAGGGCTTATGTCAATAAATTCAAAATTTTCCAGTTTTGCTTTTAGCATATTGGACATGGCCCAAGTTATCCCCGCCATTTCAATTCCAAGAACTTTGTCAAGTTTTATGCCGTATTTTTCAAAAATATTTGCCAAATCTCCATAGGAGCGGAAAGTATCTATATTGGCTAAAGATGTTTCCAACCTTGCCCTTTCAATGCCCTTACGCAATAATAAAATCGGTTCGCCTTGTATGGGAATAAATAAAATTCCTGAGGTATAAATACCTGTCAGATAATAAATATTCAATGCCGAAAAAACCATGATACCGCAAGCTTCAGGGTGTTTGGCTGTGACCAATTTTTTCAGTTTTATGTGCCTTAAAATCGTTTCTTCAAGATTAAGTTGTTCTATTGCTTTAAACATTACATTTTCCTTCTCTTAATTTTTTATGTTATTTGATAAATCTTGACAAAAGCATTTTTTATATATTAATAAATATTAAGCCTTTAAGTTATGGAAGTACTGATTGATTTAGAGTTAATATAAAATTTTGATTTTACAAAAGCTTTATGGAAGCACTGATAAATTCTGTAAACTGAATTTATCAGAAAGGCACACTGCCTACATGAGCCCCCATGAAACGTGGGGGACGCAAAAAACACGGTTTTTGCTCTCATTTCGGCGTGCAAAATAGTCATTTCATGTCTATTTTGTAAGGAAACACTTATTTAATTCGCAGGAATTTAAAATTTCTATTTAATCAGCGTTTCCTTATATGTGAATAAAATAATTATAAAGTAAAAATTTAATTATGAAAAGTTTTTTGTGAACCGGATTTTTCATAAATTTTAAATTCTTTGGTAACTGATGTTTTTGTTTATCTAATTTAATGGAGGAAATTATTTTATGTCTGAACATTTTAGCGGTATTGAAGAAAAAAAACTCGACATGTATGGTGGAGTAATTGGTGGGCTGATTCCTTTGCTCATTCTTGTGGTGGGCTTGGTTTGGCTTTCTGTGGCAGAACGTGGCGGAACAAAGCCTTTTTGGTCATGTGCTTGGATAGCCATGGCAGCAGGGCTTTTCTTTGCAAAAAATAAGGGTGAATACTGTCAATCCTTAATGCGTGGGATTGGAGATAAAACAGGTATTGTTATTGTTACAGCTTGGCTTTTTGCAGGAGTTTTTGGTAAAATAATGCAAGCAGGCGGACTTGTTGAAGGTTTACTATATTTAGGCACAACTTTTAATGCTGAAGGCAGTATCTTTACCTTGGTTGTTTTTGGAATTGCCATGCTTTTTGCCTTGGGAACAGGCACAAGTACAGGTACTTGTATTGCTTTAGCTCCTGTTCTATATCCTGCCGGTTATTTTTTGGGGGCAGATCCCGCATTTTTGGCACTGGCCATTTTATCGGGGGCCGCATTTGGTGATAACCTTGCACCAATTTCAGATACAACCATTGTTTCTGCTTTTACTCAAGAAGCAACCATGAAAGATGTTGTTCGCAGCCGTTTTCCTCTTGCCATGATATCCGCCATCTTTGCCGCAGGTGTATTTTATGTGTTTGGCGGTGGGGGAGAAGTTAAGGAAGTTCCTGAATTGTTTTCTGATTTAGATCCTTCCGGCGCTTATATGTTAATTTCACTTTTAATTGTTGTTGTCAGTGCTTTGTGTGGCCGTCATATCATTGAATCATTGATTTATGGTAATGTTTCAGCCATGATTATTGCTGTTGCAACAGGTAATTTAGAAATTTCTCAACTTTTTTCAATTCCTGAAAGCCGTGGTATTTCTACAGGTTTAATTGAAGATGGTGTGCAAAATGTTGTGGGTGCAATTATTTTTGCAATTTTAATTTTAGCCGTAACTCAAGTTGTGGTTGAAAGTGGTATCATGGGTAAAATTCTTGATTGGGCTGAAAAAGCAATGCTTGCAACTGTTCGCCAAGCCGAATTATTCATAATCGGCGTTACCATTATTGCTTCCATTCCCATTTCTGCCAATGCCCCTGCCGAGTTATTGGTTGGCCCTTCCCTTGTAAAGCCTGTGGGTAAAAAATTCCACCTTTCACCGGCAAGACGTGCTAATTTAATGGACTGTGCAGTCTGTACAGTGTTCTTTATTTTGCCTTGGCATATTGTTGTTGCCGCTTGGTATGCTGCCATAGTTTCAGCTTCTGAAAACTTTAATATTATTGCTCCTTCAGTTACAACAGCCTTTTTAAATCCATATTCATGGACATTATTGGTTGTTCTCTTGATTTCAGCTTATACAGGTTGGAACAGAAGATATGAAAAAGGTTATGAGCCAAAATAATTGTGAAATCATTATAATAAATTAAACTAATCTTAAAAATAAAATCTGCAAGAAAACACTCTGTGTATTTCCTTGCAGATTTTTTTATTAAGATATATTAATTTCAGTTGAAATTAGCGATGTCAACTGAATTTAATATATTGAAAATATGCTTATTCGGGTAATTTTCCCCATCTTGGAAAAGTTGCCGCTCCCGAACCTGTCGGAACTAATTTTGAGTCTCCGCCATGTCTGGTGGTCAAATAAATTTGATGACTGCCTGAACGGGTAGACGAAAAAGATATAAAATAACTGTCAGGCGCAAAAGATGGCTGTTCATCTCTGCCGGGGCCAAATGAAACTTGTCTGTCAATTCCTGTTTTTAGATCATGCACAAAAATTCTTTGTCCATTGTCTGTGTTTTTGGTGTATGCAACCAATGTACCGTCAGGGCTAATACTTGGCTCAGTATTATAAGAACCTGTTTTGCTGACTCTGGTAATGGTACCGTTTGAAAAATCCTTTAAAAATACTTGAGGCCCACCCAAACGGCTTGAAGTAAACGCCATTTTTGTTCCGCTGCTATCAAAGGAAGCAGACACTTCAATGGAAGGACTGGCTTCCAAAACTCTTTCTTTTTCAAAACTGTGATTCAGTAAAAATAAATCGGGCTGTGTTCCTGTGGAAAGGCTGACCACAACCTTATTGTCAGGCATAAAAGTCGGGCCGATTACAGTATTACCTGGGAAACGAATTCTTTTTACTTGTCCATTTTGAGTTTGCCAAATTCCAAGGGCATGGCTTGAATCATCAATATGTCCAAAAACCACATAACGACCGTCGGGAGACCAAGCAGGGGAAAGGGCTATGCCTTGCAAATTGGTAATTTGTTTTAAATATTTTCCTGTGGGGGAAATAGTCCAAATATTTTTGTTGGATTGTCCTAAATCTTTTGCAAAAACAAGGGTAGATTTGAAAAAATCCCCATTGCCTGTTAATGCTTCCATTAAATCAGAACAAAAAAGATTTGCGACAGAGTCAACTTTATCAGAACGCACATTATTATAGGAATTGCCAAAAATAAACTTGCCTGAATAGGTTTCAAAAATTCGTATTTCAACGGTTTTACCATTTTTTTCACCGTCAGGCCAATAGGAAGTCATGAGCAAATCAGCTCCGGCGATTTGAAAGCGATTGAAATCAATATTGCTTCCATTCCATGCTGCCAAAACATTTCCGCCAAGGACGGCTTTTTCGGGAACAATACGCATGAATGGCAAAAAGGACAGATTATAAGTAATACTTTCATTTAATTCAAGTCCAAGGGTTTTGGCAGGCGTATTTGCCGCCACAAGAGGGCTTGCAATAGCAAAATTTACAATATTTTGCCCCGGGCCATAAATATCAACCGTTGTAACAGCTTTTGCCTCTGTAATAAAAAGGCATAAAAAACAAAAAATAAAAAGTAATTTTCTCATGTTTATAACCATTGTTAAAGTTGTTAATAAAATATTTTTTTAAAAATTTGAAATATAAGGAAACGCTGATTAAATCAAAATCTTTAAAATTTTGAAAAATTGTTGAAAGCGTTTCCTTACAAAATAGACACAAAGTGGCTATTTTGCACGCCGAAATGAGAGCAAAAACCATGTTTTTTGCGTTCCCCATATTCCATGGGTGCGAATAAAGGCAGTGTGCCTTTCTGATTAATTCCGTTTGTGGAATTAATCAGTGCTTCCATAAGATTTTGCCAATAACCTTAATCAACTATAAAAATTAATAAGTGTCAAGAAAATCATTTTTAAACGTCACAGCAAAAGAGCCTGTTTCGGTTTGCAATTAGGGTTGATGACACGCTATTTCGGTTTTCAAAAATCAGAATTATGGCATGATTTTTGATTTTAGATATTAAATAAAATATTAATAAATCAAAA
>CAYJGE010000019.1:0-29690 GCA_964369835.1 uncultured Mailhella sp. | reverse complement strand
GGGGGAGTTTGAGGGGGAAAAACTCGTTTTTTTTCAAAAAAAACGTGGTTTTCCCCCTCAAGAAAAATTAGATGCGTTGCCCATGGGGGTTTTCCCCCCCTTAATCAGAAATCACCTATTTAAGCTTCCAGTTTAGCCATCAATTTTCTGCCAAATTCAGAGCAAGTAAGGGCTGTTGCTCCTTGCATGGAGTTTGCCAAATCTCCAGTTACATTTTTTTCTAAAATTAAGGTGCTTATTGCATCTGTGAGCAATTTTGCGGCCTTGTCAAAATTTAAATGTTCAAGCATCATTGCCCCTGACAGCAATAAACTAATGGGGTTTGCCATATTCTTGCCTGCTATTTGCGGTGCTGTTCCGTGGGTTGCTTCAAAAAAGGCAAAGTTATCTGACATATTGACGCCCGGGGCAATACCAAGTCCGCCAACTTGGGCTGCAAGGGCATCTGAAAGATAGTCACCTGTTAAGTTTGGGGTGGCAATAACGCTGTAGTTTTCAGGATATAAAAGCACTTCTTGGAACATGGCATCGGCAATTCTATCCTTGATGATAATTTTGTTTTCAGATGAAGCACCTTGTTTTACTTCTGTTTCTGTAATAACTTTATCTCCAAATTCTTTGGCAACTTCATAGCCCCAAGCTTGAAATGCTCCCTCGGTAAATTTCATGATATTACCCTTGTGAACAATGGTCACATTGGGCAAATTATGTTTAATGGCATAGCTTATGGCACTTCTGATAAGGCGTTTTGAGCAAAATTCAGACATGGGTTTAATGCCAAGGGCAGAATGGTCGTTTATATTTACTTGATAATTCTTTCTCATGAAGTCAATTAATTGGTCAGCTTCATTTGAGTTTGCTTTAAACTCTATGCCTGTATAAACATCTTCTGTATTTTCCCTAAAAATAACCATATTGATTTTTTCGGGGGCTATCATGGGTGAGCTGACCCCTTTAAACCATGTTATGGGGCGAATACAAGCAAAAAGATCAAATTTTTGTCTGATGGCAACATTTAAACTTCTGATTCCTCCTCCCACAGGGGTTCCAAGGGGGCCTTTAATGGCTACAGCGGCTTGATTTAAGGCTAGAACTGTTTCATCGGGCAAAGGGTTATTGGTTTTGGCATAGGCCTTATCACCTGCCAAAAGCTCTTGCCAGTCAAGGCTGTACTCATTATTATAGGCTTTTTTTAAAGCTTGATCTATTGCAGGTTTGGCAACAGCCCAAATTTCAGGTCCTATTCCGTCGCCTTCGATCCAGTAAACTTTGGTTTGCATATTATCCTCTATGTTTTAATTTATATTTTTATGTTTGTTGTATTTTGATTTATTTCTTGTTTTTGTTTTGCAGAAAGTAAAATTAAGGTTGGAGTTCTTGGTTGTTATTATAAATAAAACACATGGAATTTTCTAACTTACTGTTCCCTTTAAAGTTTCCTTTGCTTCCCTTGTGTCATGGCTTTGAACAATTTTTGCATTGGCAGGTACATTCTTGGTTAGCCAGACATTGCCGCCAATCACGGTGTTTGAGCCTATTGTAATTCTGCCCAAGATGGAAGCTCCTGCGTAAACAGTTACATTATTTTCTAAAATTGGATGACGTTCAATGCCTTTGACCAAGGTTCCGTCATCAGCCTTATCAAAGGATAATGCCCCAAGGGTTACACCTTGATAAAGTCGACAATTTGAGCCAATAATACAAGTTTCTCCAATAACCACCCCTGTTCCGTGATCTATAAAAAAGCGTTCTCCAATGGTTGCACCAGGATGAATGTCAATTCCGGTATGGGCATGAGCCATTTCTGAAATCATTCTGGGAATAATGGGAACATTTAATTTATAAAGCTCGTGGGCAATGCGATGATGAGTCATTGCCAACATGGAGGGATAACAAAAAATGGCTTCACCCGCACTTCTGGCGGCAGGGTCACCCTCATAGGCGGCCTTTGCATCTAAAAAAAGCAAGCGTCTTATTTCAGGTATTTTTTCCATGAATTGTTTTGCCAAAATTCTTGCCTTTACTTCACAAATATTGCAATCGTCTGTATATTCTATATTGGCAAAACAAGCTCCACGCCAAATTTGTTCGGATAACATGCGATAAATACAATCAAGACTGGCTGATACATGATAGTATAGTGATTCTTCATGAACCTTGGACGGGCCAAAATAACCCGGATAAATAATTTCTTTCAGCCTGCTGATAATTTCTTCCATTTTTTCAGGGGCAGGCATGGGAGAATCACATTGAGTATGATGAAGTACATTGCCAAGTGACTCTTCGTCGCATAGTTTTTGGGCAATTTCATCAATAAAGTCATTTTTAAAATTTTGGTTTGACTTCATACTTTTTCCTTATTCTTATCTCAATTTTTATATAAATTATAATGAATTTTCATAATGATTGGACTACTTTTTGGGCAGAAGCCAAGGCAAAGTGTATATTATACCCGCCTAAAAACCCTGTTATATCAATCAATTCTCCGCAAAAAAATAGATTTTTATGATTCAGACTTTCAAAATTATCCGAAATGGAATTTAGAGAAACTCCGCCTGTGGCAACTTCCGCCTTTTTCAATCCTTGTGTATCCTTTGGTATACATATATAATTATGAAATAATTTTGCAATAAATTGTCTATGTTTTTTGCTAAGCTCGGCAACCTTTTTATTTTGTAGATCCAATGGCAAAAAACGATAAACCAATCTGTCAGGAAGTAAAGTTAATAATAGGTTTTTTAAACTTTTTTTTCCATTGCTTTCCAAATGCATTAAGTCAATTAAATTATAGTCAGGCAGAAAATCAATTTTAACTTTATCCCCTTTTTTCCAATGACATGAAGCAACTAAAATGGCAGGACCGCTAATTCCTTGGTGGGTAAATAAAAGAGAACGAGCCTTGCAGGGATCTGTATAAGTGTGATCATTATTTAAAACAGATACACAGGCTTTTAGACTAATTCCTTGTAGTCCCAAGAGGTTTGGAAATTCCGTGGCTTCGCTATTAAAATTTTGTCCGTCTAAAATAAAAGGGACAAGGGCAGGGGAGAAATTATGTATTTGATGCCCCCATTTTTTTGCTAGCCTTAACCCAAAATCACTTCCTCCGACTTGAGGATAGGATGTTGAGCCACTTGCCAAGACAAGTTTTGAACCGACTATTTCGGTTTGTTCAAGTAAAATGTGATAATTTTTATTATCTGATGAATTATGTTCAAGTTTATAAATGGTATTTTTTATTTTTGCCCCAAGGTAAAAGTCCACATTTTGGCAGTGGGAAATTAATTTTTCAATAAATAATTTAACAGGTTTTAGACAAAAAATTTGCCCAAACTCTCTTTCTTCAAAAGGTATTTCAAATTTATTTAAAAGCTTTATCACATCTTGGCAGCTAAATTCCTTGAGAAGCTTTTTTAAAATTGTATTTTTTTGTTCATTGTCATGACTGATGTAATGGTCTGAGTTTAAAAAAAGATTGCTCATATTGCCCATGCCACCACCTGCTAAACTAAGCTTGACACCAAGTTTTTGATTATGCTCAATCACAGCAATTTTTAATCCTTTTTGCTTGGCAAGATAGGCACAAAAAAGCCCGGCAGTTCCACCGCCCAAGATGATTATGTCATAAAGCTTTTTTTGCATAAATAGTCCTTAAAAACTCAAATTCTTCCAATTTAAAAAGCCTCTGCATCCACGTGTATCGCACGTCATTCCAATTTCTATATTAAAAGATATTTTATCACAATTGATTAGTGAAAATTTCTTATTTTTGCCATTTTCTCAAACAAAGTTTGAAAAAATCATTGGGGTTTGCAAAGGGAGTCACTCCCTTTGCTGGGGTTTTGGGGGCAAAGCCCCCAAATTGGAATAACGTGACGTGTATCGTATCCCTGTTCGATTATTTTTTAACTATATGATATGCATAAATATTTATTTTATCGAAAATTTACAAAAATAAGTTTAAGGGCAAGGAATTTCGGTTGTATCATCGCAAGCCCCGGCAACATTTCCTAAAATATCATTTATCATATTTGATTGATCATTAATACTATCTTGGTAATTGTAGTTTTGTTGATAGCTTTGATCTTGTGGTAATAATATTGAAGGTAAACCGTGAAATTCAACCATGGGTAGGGCGTTTTTTCCGGCTCTCATAACATGGGCGGCATTTTTCCATAATTGGACTTGAATATACCAATGTTCAAAGGATAAAACATCTAAAATATTCTCTTCATGTTGGTTATTTTTTAGTTTTTGATAGGCTTGTTTAAAGGTGGATCCATTTTTCATTTGTTCTTGCATGTATCTGATACTCCAAACATCATTATCATTTTCTTGTACAGGATACCAAGCAATTTCATCACTGTCACCACTGGCATCTATTAATGTTTCGCAGGCAGGGCAAGAGGTTGAGAAATAAACCCTGATGGAGGCATTGGGATTGCCTGCCAATTGCCATGTTTCTGTACTGAAAATCATAAAATTACCAAGAAGCATGAATAGGGCAATAAGCCAAGGATAAACAAAGGGCGGAATAAATATTTTTAATGGCAATTTCTTGTTTCTTGAGTCAAAATAAAAGGAAAAATAAACAATTACAATCAGTAATCCTTCCAGTAAACAATTACTGCAAGGAGCTGTCACAACCATGGTCAATAACAATAATGTATCTAAAAGTGTACCTATTCCTGTGACAAATTTACCAAGTTTGACAAAACCAAACAGGGCAAGAATAAGGGTAATTGAAAAGAAAATAATTCCAAACCACCAAAGTGAAATACCTAAAATGGTAAAATCCACAAAAAGTTCACAGGTTGTGAGCATTAGGCAATTGGGATCTTGACTGTCAAAAACATTCCAAGCTGAAAAACACAGCCCTATTAAACTAAAAATAAATGAGAATGTCAGAAATTTAAATCTTGAAGGATTCATGTTTTGCTTCCTTACTGTTTATGGTTTTGAACGGTCTAAAACACGGCATTGAATTGCTTCTGCCAAATGTTTTATTTGGATATGTTCTTCTTGCTCCATATCTGCAATGGTGCGAGAAATGCGTAAAATTCTGGTAAATGCACGGGCTGAAAGGGATAAACTTTCCACAGCCTTACCAAGAAATTGATGTTCTTGGTTTCCCAAAGCACAAAATTTTTCAAGGCTTGCCCCCGATAATTCGGCATTGGTCAGCCAAGGTAGATTTTTATAACGTTCAGTTTGAACTTTTCTGGCTTTTAAAACATTTTCCAGCATTTGTGAAGATGTTCTTGAGGGGCTGTCCCCCCTAAAATCTTGATAGGGAACAGAGGGAACTTCAATATGTAAATCAATTCGATCAAGTAGTGGTCCGGATAGTTTGGCTTGATAACGATTTAAAGCGTGGGGTGAGCAGGTACAAGAATGTTTACTGTCGCCACGATAACCACAAGGGCAAGGATTCATGGCGGCCACCAACATACATGAAGCAGGATAGGTGATGGATAAAGCCGATCTGCTTATGGTTACGGAGCCATCTTCAAGGGGTTGACGTAAAACTTCAAGGACAGAGCGATGAAATTCAGGTAGTTCATCTAAAAACAAAACCCCCCTATGCGCCAAACTCACTTCTCCCGGTTTTGGATAGGAACCTCCACCCACCAAGGCTATTTCTGAAATTGTGTGGTGAGGGTCTCTAAAGGGGCGAACTGTAATTAATTTTCCTTCCGATAATTGGTTTGAAACACTATAAATTGTTGTTACTTCCAAGGCTTCTTCAAAAGTCAAATCAGGTAAAACAGATGGAATTCTTTTGGCAAGCATGGTTTTTCCACTGCCGGGAGAACCCATAAATAAAATATTATGTCCGCCGGCGCAGGCAATTTCAATGGCTCTTTTGGCTTGCTCTTGCCCCTTTACTTCCACAAAGTCCAAAGGAAAATGAGGTTCAATTTTTTTAGGTTGAAATTCATGGACTTGAAAATTGCCTTGGTCGCAAACCAAACCGACAACTTCTGAAATATGATTTAATCCATAAACTTTTAAACCCTCCACAATGGAAGCCTCATCTGCATTTTCTTTGGCAACAACCATGGCTTTTACACCAAGGGAGCGAGCCAAAAGAGCCAAGGGTAAAATGCCCGATACTGCTCTTAAATTGCCGTTTAATGAAAGTTCAGCCGCAAATAAATAATTTTCCAATCCAATGGTAGGTTTGATGACTTCAGAAGCGTAAAGTAGTCCCATTGCAATGGGTAAATCATAGGCAGGGCTGGCTTTTTTTCTGTCAGCCGGGGCTAAATTAATGGTAATTCTGGCAAGGGGAAGTTTGAAATTTGAGGATTTGAGTGCCGTTAAAACCCTGTCCTTTGCTTCTTTTACCGCACCTTCAACCAAACCAATCATAATAAATTTAGGCATACTTTTTTTGTTAAAATCAATTTCAATTTCAACAGTATAGGCTTGAATGCCTTGCAAAGCTCCCGAATACAAACGAACTAACATAATTACTCACAAATTAGAAATTAAGTCCCAAAAGCTCTACTTGTACTTGAACCCTTTCTTCCACAGAGTCTTTTGAGTATTCAGCCGATAAACGTACACATTGATGTAAAAATGAAAGACCAAGCACCCTTTCATAACTTTTACCATCATCTAAATTGGTTCTTTCCATGGCACTGAAACTAAATTGTGAACCCAAGTTTAAATTTAGAGTATTGGTAATAATATTTAATTGGGTTGTTGGAATAATATCATTTAAGTTATCATAGTTGATTAGTTCTCGATAATTATAGGTTGAATCCCTCCAACTGTAACTTGAAGAAAAAGAACCATAGCGAGAGTGTAATAGGCTTAGCTCCGTGTCATTTCTGGTTATATTATTGTCATAAAAAGAGTAATAAGTATCATTAGTTAAGGAAAGCCAATTATATGGACGTGTTGACAGGTTCAAACGCATGTCATGAATTGGTCTTTTTTCAAAACTTTCCAAATGATTGTTTCTGCCGGCCTCTCTAAAATCATAACCAAAATAGAATTTTGCGGCAAATAAGTCATGGTAAGATGTTTTTTGAACAAAATCATCTTCACTTTTGACTATACTTTCTTTTTTAAAAGTGAACCGATTATCAATTGAAAGTGTAAGGTCATGCACATTATTTATTCTGTCTTCGGTAATATAAAATGGATTATTTTCTTGGTCAACGTTATCAATCCAAGAATATTCAAGTCTTGGAGTAATTGTGTGCCTAATGGCTGTATATTGACTTTCGCCCAAATTTTCTTCGGATAAAGCTAAACTATCCTTATTAAAATCATAAACTTTATTGGCTTGTGTAAATAAATTTGCACCATATTCAGGAATTATTCGACTGTCACCTGTTTGAGTATCTCTATTTTCGTTTGTAACATTGGGGGCATTTCTATCTTCCATGGTATTGTTATAAAATGTTGCTCTGGCACCGGCATATATTTGTAAACTGGCAAAGCGAAGGTCAATGGGCAAATTGAGCATGGGGTAAAGTTCGGATCGTATACCGCTTGTACCTTCTTGTCTATACATATATCCTGTTCTAAAGGATGCGTTTAATTCCAAAGGAAACTTTGGCATAAGGTTTCCCCTATTCCAAAAAGCATAAAATTCAGGTAAGTGCTGAACAGTATCATCTGTATTTATGGAGGCATTACCATTTTCAAGGCTTGGGTCTTGTTCGTATCTGAAACCGCCTGCCAAGGATAAACGCTCAAAGTCACGATAAATATAGCCTTCGGTAACTCTGTTTTGGTCAATTTCAGCGAAATCTCTGCCAAACATTCTTGAGCTTTCATCAATTGTATTGTCAAAACCTGTCATTCGATTTTGAAATTCACGCAAATAGTTTTGGTCGGAAACATAGTCAATATTATATTTATATTTCCATTCTGAATCGGCAATATCTCCATCTGCCATGGCTCTAAGCCAAAAGCGTAAATTATTGTCTCTGATTAAACCATCGGAAGGGTCAAGATCATCTTCACTGTCCAAAAGAACTTTGTCTTGATCATACATTATATCCAAGGCAGACCAAAGTTTTTGGTTTTGCTTGGTATGTGAACGATATTGCATGGAAGCAATAAAGCCCTTATTGGTTAATATTGTACCATATAAAGTCAGGTCACGGCTTTGGTCAATATTATAAAACCAAGGCTGAGTATAATAGACTCCTTGAGTGGAACTATAACCATATTCAGGCATTAAAAAACCGGACTGTCTTGTGGTTTTGGTTGGAACAATTAAATATGGTGAATAAATAACTTTTTGGTTTTTTACATTAAATACGGGATGTTTTAATTGGGCATAGGCATCTGCTTCCACAACTGCTTCGGAAGCACTGATTGACCAAAGGGGTTTTTCACCATCGCAGGCAGTGATAACAGCCTTGTCCAAATGGTAAATATCTCCTTCTTCTTTGTATAATTGCTCACTTGAAAAATAGAGGTGGGGGCCTGCCATGAATATTTTTGCATTTTGTACCCAGCCTGATTTATTATTTAAATCAAATTCTGCCTCTGTTGCTTCAACTTCATCATCACCAAGTTTGGCATAAACATTACCTTGTAATAAAATCCATTTTGTGTTGGTATATAATCTTGCAAAGTCAGATTTTAAATAATCATTTCCCCTAACCAGTAAAACACTGCCTTTTCCTTCCAAAATCAATCCATCGTTAATGCTGATTAATTCATCGGCATAAATTTTCCATGGTTCATCACTTTCTGTATTTAAAGATTTACCGTCATTACCAATACTTGTGGGTAATTCAATGGCATGAACTTGAATTGAATTTAAAACTAAAATACATACAAGAATGGAAATAATCATAAATAAAGAAATAAAAATCAAATTTTTCTTACTTGTTGAAGCTTTTTCTGAGTTTATAATAGGAGTTTTTTTTATTTTTGGTAATATATATTTTTTCACTTTTTATCTCACGGATTATTTAAAAAATTAAATAATCTAGTATTTATTATGAGTTATTAAATAATGATAAGAATAATTTCTGTTAAAAAAATTAATAACATATTTTTTTTATAAATAAAAGTCTCTTCTGTTATTAAAAATTTTTTATTTATTTTATCATGATAAAACAAATAAAGACCTTTTTATAGATAAAATAGTGATGTGCTTGAATGCTTGTTTCAATTTATTTTTTTCTTGCATTTAATTTGAAAATAATGTATAAAAATTTTAACGTAGTAATAACTGTTTATTTTCTTGAAATAAGAATTGTTAATTCTGTCTGGAAAATCAAGATAAAGGAGTTTTTTATGTTAATTATGTCAAAAATTTTTACAAGAAAAATTTTATTTTTACTTGTAACAGTATTATTAATCTTACCTAATATAGGTTTTGCCCAAAATAAAATCAGTCTTGGTGTTTCAGGAATGTGGATTACTTCACCCTATAAGGAGCATAATGATTTAATAATTCCATTTCCAATGATTGAATGGGAAGCCAAGCATTTTTATATAAGAGGTTATTCGGCCGGTCTTTTTCTTTGGACTGATGATAATGAAATGAATGAATTGTCCTTGGGGTTAGCACCCGGTTGGATTAGTTTTAATGATGGCAGTACAGATGATAAGCAATTATCCCGATTAGATGACCGTAAACGAGCCATTGATGCTTATTTGCAATATATCATAAGAACAGAATATGGAACAGTTGGGGTAAAATTATCCCATGATGTGCTTGGAAATGCCAAGGGTTTTATGGCTGATGCATCTTATTCCTACACATTTAATTTAGGGAATTTTGATATTAGCCCCGGAGCAGGGTTAAAGTGGGAAAGTCAAGAAAGACTTGATTATTACTATGGAATTTCCCATGACGAAGCAAGAAAAAGCGGGCTTAAATATTATGAGCCTGACTCAGGTTTTACTCCATTTCTTTCACTTGATGCAAAGTATCAATTAAATGAAAGAATAAGCCTTTTTGCCGATACCCAATTACAATTTCTCAGTAATGAAATTGAGGACAGCCCTATGGTTGACCGAACAAATATTATTTTTGCAAATATAGGAGCCAGCTATAGTTTTTAATGAAAAATTAATTAAATAACTATATTTTTATAATGTATATCTTCAACTAAGCGAAAGAGCATACTTCAAAAACAGAGACCTCTGCACAATTATTAATTTTTAATAACAATCTGTTTTTAGAATGAAACTTTTTATTTTTAGATAAATTTTTGTGCAGAGGTAAAAGGCACGGCCAGAGGCTTCAAATAATAAAAACTTAATGATTATTCTTATAATACATCTTGTTTAAATATTTAAATTATCGAATATTTATGAAGATATGCTTATCAAAGGGAAAATTATGAAAAAAATTGCAGTATATGGTGACAGTATAGCTTTCGGATGTGGTTCAGGGGATAAGAGTTGGTTTGATATGTTGGAAAATCAGGGGCAAAAATTTAAATTTGCTTTTAATGGTGCAAGGATTTGTGACAGTTTAGATCAAATTAAAAAATGCGAAGAAAACTTTGATCAAATTTATTTGGCAATCGGAGTAAATGATTTATTTAGCATAAACAGCTTTCATTATGATATTTTCCTTGAGCAATATGAAAATCTTATCACCTATGCCAAGCAAAAAGCAAATCAGGTTATTATTCAAGGTTTGCTTCCTGTAATTATTCATACCAATTCCCCTTATGTTTTGCCTAATGAAGTTGACCCGATTAATTTAATAATTGAAAGTTTTAATTTTAAATTAAAAGAACATTGTCAAAAAAGATCTTGTATTTTTATTGATGCTTTTGCAGAGTTTATAAAATTAGATTTAAAAGATTATTATAGCGATGATATTCATCTCAGTGATTTGGGTCAAATATATTTGCTTGGAATTTATAATAAAAACTTGACAGATTAAATATTTAATTAAGTAGTTCAGTACAGAAAAACATAATAATTGCCTGACATACCTGATATGACAAGTGATTCCGGATTGAGGGGGAAAACCACGTTTTTTTGAAAAAAACGAGTTTTTCCCCCTCAAACGTAAGCAATCGCTTCCCCCTTTCCTTAAAAAACATTTTATTAAGTAATAATATAACTATTTTGATTTATTAATATTTTACTTAATATCTAAAATCAAAAATTATGCCATAATTATAGTTTTTGAAAATCGGAATGGCGTGCCTACGTCAATCCAATTCTTATATTAAAAGATATTTTTATCAAAAATGATTAGTGAAAATTTCTTGTTTTTGGCATTTTTTCAAACAAAGTTTGAAAAAATCATTGGGGTTTGCAAAGGGAGTCACTCCCTTTGTTGGGGGTTTGGGGGCAAAGCCCCCAAATTGGAATGGCGTGTGGCGTGCCTGATATGAGACAAATTCCGATTTAGGACGAGACAAAGCTTGATTATTATTAAATGTTAAGCTATGTAAATTGAGTTTGATTTTGATAAAATCAAATAATTTTTTTTTATGGAGCAAACATGAAACGTTTAGTCTTGTTATCAGTTCTTGTAATGTCATTGTTTACAAGTGTAAATGCCAATGCCAAAACTTATATTAATGGTATTGACGGTAATTATCCACCCTTTTCATTCGTAGGTGCCGACGGTAAGGCAACCGGATTTGATATTGAAGCCATGACTTGGATTGCCAATAAAATGGGATTTGAGGTTGAACATCGTCCAATTAACTGGGACGGCATCATTCCGGCATTATTAGCTAAAAAAATTGACATGATTTGTTCAGGCATGAGTATGTCAGAAGAACGTAAACAAAAAGTTAATTTTTCTGATCCATATTATTCCATTACCAAGAATATTGCAGTAAAAGAAGGTAATAAGCTTACAGTTGAAGAGATATTCAACGGTGATTATAAGCTTGGAGTTCAAAGAGGAACCAATGAGCATACCTTGCTTGAAAATAAAATTGCTTCCGAAAAATTACCTGTGGAACTTCGTCTTTATGACTCTCCTCCCATGTCTGTTGAAGATCTTTTAAATGGACGAATTGATGCCATTGCCATTGATAGTGCTCCTATGAATGATGCTATTAAAAGCGGTAAAAAAATTGAATCTGTCGGAACCTATGCTGAAGGCGATACTTTCGGCGTTGCCATCAGAAAAGAAGATGCAGAATTATTAAAAATGATTAATGACGGTTATGTTCTTCTGAAAGCCGATCCATTTTGGCAAGAATTACATGAAAAATATTTAGGACAATAAAATTTTTATCAGGAAATTGTAATATATACAATTTCCTGATTTATATTTAAATTTTATGGGTTTTTAGTTAACCCATGAAAAATATACTCAGAGAATACAGTGCAAACAATTTCTATAATTTTGGAAAACATGCCCTATATATTAATGGGCTCCTTTATAACCCTTCAACTTGTTATCGGTTCCTTATTGATTGGTTTTCTTTTTGGGCTTCCTTTGGCTATAATTCAAGTTTATGGCCCTAAATTTTCTCAAAAATTAGTTTCTCTTTATGTTTGGTTTTTTAGAGGAATGCCAATTTTATTACTATTGTTTTTATTTTATTTTGGAGTTTTTAATTTACTTAGTATTGATCTTGATGTTATTTCGGTTTGCTGCATAGTGCTTGGTCTTGCAAGCTCTGCCTACCAGTCTCAAATTTTTCGAGGTTCAATTCAGTCCATACCTTATGGACAATTTAAGGCAGCCAAAGCCCTTGGCATGTCAGATATTAAAGCCATTAAAAATGTTATTCTTCCGCAAGCTTTACGCCTATCCATTCCGGGGTGGTCAAATGAATTTTCCATTATATTAAAGGATTCTGCCCTTTGTTTTGCCCTTGGGGCTCCTGATATTATGGCAAGAACCCATTTTGTTGCTTCACGAACTTATGAATATTTACCGCTTTATATTGTTGCGGGTATTTTGTATTTTTGTATAACATTAATCGGAGTTAGGATTTTGCGATTTTTAGAACGTAAATTTGCCATAGCAGGCTATACCCTTTCAGCCTAAATGAGAAAATGATGAATTTTTTATTAACAGCCAAAGATATTTCCGTTACCTTGGGGAAAAGACAGATTTTAGATCAAGTTTCCATAAGTGTAAATCCGGGTGATTTAAAAGTATTAATCGGTCCCTCAGGAGCAGGGAAAAGCACCTTTTTACAATGTATCAATCAATTAATTGTCTCTGATTATGGCGAAATCTATCTGGAAGGCAAGAAAATTAATTTAAAAGATAATAATGAACTTTGTTATTTAAGGCAAAATGTTGGTATGATATTCCAAGATTTTAATTTATTTGATCACTTAACTGCTCTGGATAATATTTGTCTTGCCCTAAAAAAAGTTAAAAATTTATCAAAACAAGAGGCCAATGAGAGGGCAAGGCAGGAATTGCAAAGGGTTGGACTTGCAAATCGTGCCGGACTTTATCCTGCTCAGCTTTCAGGCGGACAAAAACAGAGGGTTGCAATAGCCAGAGCTTTGGCAATGGATCCAAAGGTACTTTTGCTTGATGAGCCGACTTCTGCACTTGATCCCGAGCTTGTCAGTGAAGTTTTAAATGTAATCAGAGAGCTTGCCAGAAATGGTATGCCCATGATTATGGCGACCCATCAGATGGATTTTGTTCGCTCTTTGGCAACAGAAGTTTTGTTTATGGAAAATGGTAAAATCATTGAACAAGATAGTCCAAAAAATCTTTTGGAAGCAGGGTGTTGCAGTCGGACGCTTGATTTTTGTTCAAAGCTGAATACAGCACTTGGTGGTTAAGTTTTTGAGCTTGGTTTAATTTTTTCTAAATCTTATTTATGATAAAAATTTGACACCTTTACCTTATAAAACACACGTCAATCCGCTTGTGAAATTCACTTTCAAAAAAAATAATTATTTTAAATCTATTTTTTAAAAACATTTATAAAACAATACGTTATATAAATTTATTTTTTAAGGAAAGGGGGAAGCGATTGCTTACGTTTGAGGGGGAAAAACTCGCCCAGCCGTCAGGCGTCGTGGAATGTTTCAAAAAAACGTGGTTTCCCCCTCAAAAAACACAAAAAAGGATTGACGTGAGTCAACAAGGAAAAATATGGATTTTTTGGATTTTCAATTTATCAGCCAAGAGGTACTCCCAAGGCTTAGTGAAGGACTTATTGAAAGTTTATGGTTAATCATACCTGCAGCTTTAATTGGGGGAAGTTTTGGAATTTTTCTTGGTGTGATAAGGGTTTTTGGGGCAAAAATTTTTCGATTGATTGCCAATGGCTTTGTGGCTGTTGTCAGGGGTGTGCCATTAACTGTTCAGCTCATGATTTTATATTTTGGTTTACCCTATATCAAAATTTATTTGGATCCTTATTTTGCGGCACTTTTGGGCTTTATTTTTTGTACGGGAGCCTATCAATCCGAATATATCAGAGGGGCATTATTATCCATAAAATCAGGACAGATTAAGGCAGGTCAAGCCCTTGGCATGTCAAAATGGCAAATTATTCGTTCTGTAATCATTCCACAAGCTTTTCGACGAGCCATTCCTGGCTGTGGCAATGAAATAATTTATTTAATTAAATATAGTTCCTTGGCATATATTGTGACTCATATTGAATTGACAGGGGAGGCAAAAATAATTGCTTCAAGAACATTCAGACCAACGGAAGTTTATATTATAGCAGCAGTATATTATCTGTTTTTAGTAACATTGGCAACCTATTTACTTCATAAACTGGAGCAAAAACTCCATATACCCGGCTTTACAAAGGCAAAATAAATAAAATGACAGCACTAAAAAATATTCGCAATTTTTCCATAATTGCCCATATTGACCATGGAAAATCAACCTTGGCTGACCGTATTTTGGAATACACAGATTTGGTCAGTGACAGAGAAAAAAAAGAACAATATCTTGATAATATGGAGCTTGAGCGGGAAAGGGGAATTACAATTAAAGCGCAAACCGTGCGCATACCCTATACCCATACGGATGGCACCAAATATATTTTGAATTTAATTGATACTCCCGGACATGTTGACTTTAATTATGAAGTTTCTCGTTCCTTGGCTGCTTGTGACGGGGCACTCTTGGTGGTGGACGCAACCCAAGGAGTGGAGGCACAAACTTTGGCAAATGTTTATTTGGCCCTTGAGCATAACCATGATATTGTGCCTGTGCTGAATAAAATAGATTTACCAAGTGCCGATGTGGAAAGAGTTAGGGGAGAAATTGAAGAAAGTATCGGGCTTGATTGTACTGAAGCTGTTCCTGTTTCTGCCAAGACAGGTCTAAATATTGATCAGGTTTTAGATGCCATTGTGAAGCGTTTGCCTGCCCCCGTGGGTGAGCCAAACTCCCCATTAAAAGCCCTTATCTTTGATTCTTGGTATGATTCCTATCAAGGTGTTGTGGTTCTTTTTAGAATTGTGGACGGTGTTATTTCCAAGGGTGATAGGGTAAAACTTATGGCAACCCAAAGGGAATATGAAGTGATCAGGCTTGGTGTTTTTTCCCCGACTGCCAAGGATATGAATACTTTATCAGCAGGTGAAGTTGGTTTTTTATGTGCCAATATCAAGGAACTTGGAGATGCTAAGGTTGGTGACACCATAACATTAAGTTCCAATCCTGCAACTGAACCTGTTCCCGGTTTTAAAGAAGTTCAGTCCATGGTTTTTTGTGGACTTTATCCTACCGATTCCGCCGATTATGAAAATTTAAAAACTGCCCTTGAAAAATTACAATTGAATGATGCCGCCTTTTCCTATGAACCTGAAACCTCTCAAGCCCTTGGTTTTGGTTTTAGATGCGGATTTTTAGGTCTTTTACACATGGAAATCATTCAAGAAAGGCTTGAAAGGGAATTTCAGGTTGAACTTATTGCCACAGCCCCCTCTGTTATCTATAAGGTTACCACAACCGATGGGGAAGAGTTGCATGTGGACAATCCCTCAAAATTGCCCGATCCGGGTAAAATTGAAACTCTGTATGAGCCCTATGTAAAAATGGATATACATGTTCCCCAAGAATATGTGGGCAATGTATTTAAACTTTGCGAAGAAAAACGCGGTATTCAAAAAAACATGGGATATATGACCACTTCAAGGGTTGTGATTACCTATGAACTACCTTTTGCCGAAATTGTTTATGATTTTTTTGACAGACTAAAATCAGGCACCAAGGGTTATGCTTCCATGGACTATGAACCCATTGACTACAGAGCTTCAAATCTTTGTAAGCTTGACATTATGTTAAATGGTGAACCTGTAGATGCCCTTGCTGTCATTGTGCATAGGGATAAAGCCTATTATTATGGCAGAAATTTAGCCCTAAAACTAAAAAGAACCATTCCAAGACAAATGTTTGAAGTGGCAATTCAAGCCGCCATTGGGCAAAAAGTCATTGCCAGAGAAACCGTTTCTGCCTTTCGTAAAAATGTTACTGCCAAATGTTATGGCGGTGACATCACCAGAAAACGTAAACTTCTTGAAAAACAAAAAGAAGGTAAGAAAAGAATGAAACGCATGGGCAATGTGGAACTGCCACAAGAAGCCTTCCTTGCCGCCCTTTCCGTTGGCGATGATAATTAATTTTTATTGGGAGGGGAAACCCTATGTGATTTCGGATTGAGGGAGAAAACCACGTTTTTTTGAAACATTCCACGACGCCTGACGGCTGGGCGAGTTTTTCCACCTCAAACGTAACTGCTTCCCCCTTTCCTGAAAAAACATTTTTTAAATACATTTGTTTTTGTTTAAATTTTTAAAGGCATTATTATGAATAATTCATGGAAAATAGTTCCCCAAGTCAAATCATTTCAATCCTATCAAGCAGGTCTTTCCATTGATGAGATTAAGGCAAAATACAACTTGGAAAAAGTTATAAAGCTTGCCAGCAATGAAAACCCCTTTGGAGTTTCTACTAGGGTTTTGCAAAAAATTAATGAAGAAGCAAGTTCTTCTTTTTTATATCCTCAAGCCGGCAATCCAAAACTTGTTCAAAAATTAGCAAAATATTTTTCTGAAAAATATTCAAGCGACAATGGGAATATAGAATTTAAGGAAGAACAGATTTTTGTGGGCAATGGCAGTGATGAAGTTATTGATTTATTATTCAGAGTTATGGTTGACCCTCAAAAAAACAATGTTGTTACATTTAAACCATGTTTTGCCTTATATGAAACACAAGCAAAATTTCTTGGATGTGAGCTTCGTCAAGCCCCATTAAATGATGACTTTACCTTTGATTTTGCTAAATTATTAAATTTAGTAGATGAAAATACCTCCCTTGTTTTTATTACAAATCCTGATAATCCTTCAGGTTTATTAGCAAATAAACATGAAATTATTGAATTTTCCAAGAAAATACCTCAAAATTGTTTACTTGTGATTGATGAAGCCTATATTGAATTTGCAGGTGATGAAAATGAAACTTCTTTGCTTGGTTCTCTGGATAAATATCCAAATATAGCCATAATGCGTACTTTTTCCAAAGTTTATGGCTTGGCAGGGTTAAGAATTGGTTATGCAATTTTGCCAAGCATGTTAGCAGATTATTTAAAGAGAGTGCGTTTGCCTTTTTCTGTTAATATTTTAGCTCAAGAAGCAGCCATAATTGCCCTTGAAGATGAAGAATTTAAGCAAAAAACCATTGAAAATAACAGAACAGAGAGATTAAGATTGATTAATAATCTAAAGGAATTAAACTGTACAGTTTTAAATTCCCATTCTAATTTCATCATGTTTCAATTGCCCGATAATAAAAACATTAAGGAATTTTGTACAAAATTATTGGAAAAAGGATTGATTATTAGACATTTAGCAGCTTATAATTTGCCGAATTTTGCCAGAGTAAGTGTGGGAACAAAAGAACAAAATGATGTTTTTATAAAATTTAGCAGGGATGTTTTAGCTGTTTTAAATTGAGGTAAATATGATTATTACATTGGACGGGCCGGCAGGAGTTGGAAAAAGTACCTTGGCTTTAGATTTGGCAAAATATTTTGATATTGCTTGCCTAGATACCGGTGCCATGTATAGGGCAATAGGAAGACTGCTTGGCAATGAAGTTAGAAATATGAGTGATGAAGAAATTGGGGAAAAGCTCAATCTTTGTCATTTTGATTTTAATAAAACTGATGAAAGGCATGTTCTTTATTTAAATAATGAGATTATTGGCGAAGAAATCAGAACAGAAGAAGTTGGTAAATTGGCTTCCGTGGTTGCAAGTAAGCCGATAATTCGTAAAAAATTGCAAGGTTTTCAACGTAAAATAGGGGAGCAAAGTTCCTTGGTTACAGAAGGCAGAGATATGGGAAGCGTTGTCTTTCCAAGTGCCGATTTTAAATTTTTCTTGGATGCCAACCCTAAAGTAAGAGCAAAAAGACGCTATGATCAATTAATTAAAAAAAATATCAGTGTTGATTTAGAACAAATTTATCATGAAATTGTGGAAAGAGATAAAATAGATAGGGAAAGAAGCACAGATCCTTTAAAACCTGCCCATGATGCAAAGATTATTGACACATCTGATCTGACAGAAAAGGAAGTTTTTAAAGTAATTATTGATCTTATTGAAAAAAGTAGCTTTTAACGGGGACAGCCTTTAACAGCACGTGATTCCGGAATTTACTTTCAAAAAAAATAATTATTTTTAAATCTATTTTTTAAAAATAATTATAAAACAATACTTTAGATAAATTTGTTTTTTAAGGAAAGGGGGAAGCGATTGCTTACGTTTGAGGGGGAAAAACTCGTTTTTTTCAAAAAAACGTGGTTTTCCCCCTCAAAAAACATGAAAACGGATTGATGTGACTCATTTATTAACCAATGGCACAATTTCTGCCATTTTTTTTGGCTTTATATAGATTTTGGTCGGCTTTTTTAATCATTTCAACAATATTATATGTGTTCTCGTCTGTAGAATAGCCTATGCTTATGGTAAATTTAATAGTACCTTGTTTTATGTCAGAAAAAGTAGTTTGCTCTGTTGTCAGTCTGATTCTTTCTGCAACTACCTTGGCCTTGGCTTGATTTAGCTTAGGCATCAATAAGAGAAATTCTTCTCCTCCCCAGCGAAAAACAAAATCAAAGATATTTTTTTGTGACATTAAAATTTGTGAAAGATGTTTGATTGCCAAATCACCAATATCATGTCCATGGGTATCATTTATGGATTTAAAATGGTCTATATCAATGAGCATTATGGTTAATGGAATTTTGTTTTCTTTTATTTCTGTTATTAATTTAGATATTTTATCTTCAAAACTTCGTCTATTGCCAAGTCCTGTTAAGGGATCGGTAAATGCCAACATTTGATTTAATTTATAGGCTTTTACAAGTGCTGATTTTGTTTTATAACGAATATATTCAGTGCAAAAAGAAAATAAAAAAGCACCCAAAAAAGCAATTAAAAATCTTAAAATTTGGGTGTGGGTAAAAGCATCGCTTAGCAGGAAATTTAGAGGTGTTAGGGTTAGCACACATAGGGACAGAAAGTAAATTGTTGCTAAAACAGAACCAAGGTGTAAGCCCATTGTAAATAAAATCATGGGCGGAAAAATAATAAACCAAACAAGACTTTCTGAGGCATCATAACTATCTGTTATCAAAATATAATAGCCAAGGGCTGCCAAAACACATATGCAGGTTGGTTGGGCAATATTTATGGATATTTTGTTCGTATATAAGCCAATCAAGGAAGCTGTAAGTAAGAATATAAAAAAAGTTACTAAATAAAATATATTTGATGTAGCGTGTCCCAAGTTTAATATGAAACTAAATAGCATTATTATAATTGAAATAATTCCAAGTAAATAAGTATTTATCATGCGAAATTGGAGATCTGTCAGGTTTTCAGGTGATTTCATAATTGTTTTAAATTTTTTATAACAAGTTGATATCATGTATTAACCTTTTTTTGGGTCACGCCGAAAAAGTTAAAAATTAACTTTTTCGGCGTGAATAAATTATTTCTTTTTCATTTTTTTATCATACATGGAACGCTTTAAAAAGCTGATGTGATCAATAAAAAGTTTTCCGTCAAGGTGGTCTGTCTCATGCTGTAAGCAAGCGCCAAAATAGCCATCTCCGGTATAGGACACAGGGTTTCCGTTTAAATCTTGTCCTATCATTTCTACTTTTGCCGGTCTTGATACTTTGGCTCTAAATTCAGGCACTGAAAGGCAACCTTCATTTTCAATATGTTTTTCTTTATTGATAATTTTAATTTCAGGATTGATTACAACCACAAATTCCTGAGGTTTTTCAAGATCATCTTCTCTGTTCTCTAAACTTTTATCAATAATTACTACACGTTTGAAAACTCCAATCTGTGGTGCGGCAATGCCCACTCCACCAATTGTTTGTAAAGTATCAAGCATATCCGTGGCAAGTTCACGAATACTGTCATCAATTTCTATGACAGGCTCAGATTTTTGTAAAAGTCTGGGGTCAGGATATTGAAGCAATGGTTTTAACATTTATGTATCCATAATAGATTATAGGTTAAATTAATCTTTCTTTTCTTCTCTTAGTCTGATTCCAAGTTCTCTGAGTTGAGAGTTTGCAACGACGTCAGGAGCTTCGGTTAAAAGACAAGTGGCTTTTTGGGTTTTTGGAAAGGCAATCACATCACGGATTGAACTAACTCCGGCAAGTAGCATGGCTATTCTGTCAAGTCCAAAGGCAATTCCGCCATGGGGAGGAGTTCCATATTCCAAGGCATTGATAAAATATCCAAATTGGGCATAGGCAGATTCTTCTGTAAATCCAAGTGCTTCAAACATTTCAAATTGATCTTTTGAAACGTGATTTCTGATGGATCCTCCGCCAATTTCACTACCGTTTAATACCATGTCATAGGCTCTGGCATTGACAGCTTCAGGATTGGTTTTGATCAAGTGTTTTGTATCATCTTGAGCAGAAGTAAAGGGGTGATGGCAAGCCATGTAACGCTTATCTTCTTCACTATATTCAAAGAGTGGGAAATCGGTAACCCAAAGGAAATTCCAAGTGTTTTCGGGAATTAAATTTAATTGTTGCCCAAGGCGAACCCTAAGATTTCCGAGGGCTGCGTTGACCATGTTTTTTGAACCGGCTTGGAAGAAAACAATATCGCCAACTTCAAGTTCCAAGGCTTTGGCAAGATTAGCTTTTTCTTCCTCATTGAAGAATTTGACAATGGGCGATTGCCACTCATTTTCATGGATTTTTATCCACGCCAAACCTTGAGCGCCGTAGATTTTGACAAATTCGGTATGATCGTCAATTTCCTTACGACTCATGGAGCCACCGTTTGGAATACGCATACCTTTGACAAGTTCTGAGCCTGCAAAAAGTTTAAAACCTGAGTTTTTGACAATATCGGTAACATCTTTAAGTTTTAAATCAAAGCGGGTGTCAGGTTTATCAAGTCCATAATCCCCCATGGCTTTGGCATAGGTCATTCTTGGAAATGGGGTGGGAATATCAATATCCATGGCGTCTTTAAATACTCTTACCATCATGTTTTCTGCCATTTGCATGATGTTTTCTTCGTTGATATAGCTCATTTCAATATCAACTTGAGTAAATTCAGGTTGGCGATCTGCTCTTAAATCCTCATCTCTAAAGCAACGGGCAATTTGATAGTAACGGTCAAGCCCGCTCATCATAATCATTTGTTTAAATTGTTGAGGAGATTGAGGTAGGGCATAAAACTCGCCATTATTAACCCTGCTTGGAACTAAAAAGTCTCTTGCTCCCTCGGGAGTTGACTTTGTTAAAATGGGAGTTTCAACATCAATAAAACCAAGTTCGTCCAAATAATTTCTGACTGCACGGGAAATATTATGGCGTAAACGCAAGTTTTGAGCCATGCGAGGACGACGAATATCTAAATAACGCCATTGCAAGCGTAAATTTTCACCTGCATCGCTTCTGTCCTCAACTGCAAAGGGAGGTGTTTTTGCTGTATTTAATAGCTTCCATTCGCTTACAACAATTTCAATTTCACCTGTAACCATGGTTTTATTGATCATGCCTTCGGGGCGTGGACGAACCTTTCCCTTAATTGCAAGAACATATTCGCTGCGAATAATATGAGCTTGTTCATGGGCACTTGGAGCAATTTCAGGACTGAATACAACTTGAGTCAGACCTTCTCTGTCACGTAAGTCCACAAAAATCAAACCACCATGATCTCTGCGATATTGAACCCAACCCATGATGCAGACATTTTCTTCATTATTTTTTAAGGTTAATTCTGCACAATTATGACTGCGAGTCCATTCGCCAAGGGCAGAAATATAAACTGCATGCTCCTTTTGGATATCATGATTTTGTTTTTCACCTTGTTCGCTCATTTCATTCCTCTTTTATCTAAATAAATTAATAATTATTTACACAATATTTAAAAAAATTGTGTATTATAAAATTGTGTATTTTAAAATTCTTTTGTTTAATAATTCAAAAATTGAATATTTTCTATATAAGGTATTAGTTTATCGATTAAAACTTCTTCTTGGTTGCCATTATGCATATTTTTTAACATAATTGAATTATTTTTAAGTTCATTTTCTCCAAGTAAAAGTGTATATTTAGCCTCTGATTTATTGGCTTGTCGCATGGCACTTTTTATGCTTCTTTCCTCAAAGGAAAAAATACAATTAAAACCATGTTTTCTAAGGTTTTGAGCAATCGTAAATGCCTTTTCTTTGCAAGTGACATCCAGGAAAGTAATAAAAAAATCAGGCTGTTTAGGGCTTGGTGGATTAAGCAATAGGGCAAGCCTTTCAATGCCTATGGCAAAGCCTATGCCGGGCACACTTGGCCCTCCTATGGAAGAAACCAAGCCATCATAACGTCCACCGCCTGCAATGGAACCTTGAGCCCCTATATTTTCTGAAACCACTTCAAAAGCTGTTCGATTATAATAATCAAGACCACGAACCAATCTATTATTAATGATAAAATTAATTTCTTGATTTTGTAAAAACTGTTTTACGGTTGAAAAATGGCTTTGACATTCAGAACAAGCATGTTCTGTCATATATGGTGCGCTTGCTGTTGCTTCTTTGCATTGCACAACTTTGCAATCCAAGACTCTCAGAGGGTTTGTATTTTTACGGCGTTTGCAATCTTCACAGAGGACATCTTCGTCTAATTTTTCAAGCCACATTTGCAGTAGTTTGCGATAATTGGGCCTACACTCTGCACAGCCCAAGGTATTTAATTCCAAAACAATATTTTTAATATTTATTTTGTCTAAATACATCATTAACATACTGATTATTTCAGCATCTGCTTCAGGTTCTTTTGGGCCTATACATTCGCAATTTAATTGGTGAAATTGACGCATACGCCCTTTTTGTGGTCTTTCATGTCTAAACATTGGGCCTGTTGTGAAAAATTTGCTGATGGATTCAACTGTGTTGATTTTATTTTCCACATAGGCACGCATCACTCCGGCTGTGGCTTCAGGGCGAAGTGACATGGATCTGCCTTTGCTGTCAAGCATGGAATACATTTCTTTTTGTACAACATCAGTTTCAGTGCCGATTGAACGAGAAAATAGTTCCGTAAATTCCATAAGCGGAGTTCTAAATTCATTAAAACCATAAAGGGCAAAAGTTTCACGTGCAGCTTGTTCAAGATATGTGTATAAGCGACTTTCATCAGCATTAAGATCTGCAAATCCCTTTATCGCTTGAATTTTAACCATTATATTTGCTCCTTAAAAAATCTCATAAAATAGATTTGAATTAATCTTTGTTGTATAGTAATTTCAGATGAAATTACTATCGTCGACTGCGATAGCAGGAGACCACTGCGTAGGCATAAGTGCAATCTTATTGCACTGTTAAATGCCGGAGCAAGTGTGCTTTCAAAAAGTTGACATTAGTGATGTTAACTTAAAATACTATAAGATAATTATATGTTTTCATTTTTATTAAATGTATAAAAATCTCCAAAGGTAGAAAGTTTATTCTTTTTAATATGAATTGTCAAAATATTAGTTTTACAAAAAAAATAAAATTTTGATAATTTCTGAAAGGGTAATTAGTTTCACCTGTGTCAGTATAGCTTTCTTGAGGAGAAACTATTGTTGAGTCAAAATAAATTTCCCCCCAAGAAAATAAATCCGTGTTTTATTAAAAATCTAATTTAAAAACGCCTTTATTTTCATGTACTTTTGCGCAGTAGTCTATGATTTTTAATCTTTTTTCTTTTGATACCAATTCTGAATATACAAGAACTTCAGGTCTTTTAAATAGTTTTAAAATTGGTAAATCTATCGGTTCCACATCAGGGTCCAGTTGTAAGGTGATTTTTTTAGGCACTAAATCAGGAACTTCAAGCAGATTAATCCAAATATATCCCTCGTCTACTTTGGACACTTCTATTGTGATATCCTTTGACATGTTTTTCAATACAAGTAAATCATAGTTGTGAAGTATTGTAAATGTACTCATTTCTTCATTTTTTAATAACATGTTAGCTCCTTTAATTATGTATAGTTTTTTGTTTATGGTGTTTTTTTAAGTTAGCTCATTATATGTATAAATATAATATATTATTTAAATAATAATTGCATTTTAAATCAAGTCAATATTTTTAGAAAAAATATTTTAAGTAAGTATTGATTAAATCAGAGTTTATTTAAAAAGTGTTTAAAGTCAATGCTATCAAATATTAAAAACAAGTACAATTAATTAAAAGGAATTAAATAATAAAAAAATTGCAAGAAAAACTCACTTTTTGTGCTTATTTCTTGCAATTTTTGAGTAATAATCGGTTTATATTTTATTAATAACCGCTTATTATATTTTTAAAGACTATCTGTTGATAGTACCTTCCCAAGTATCAACTTTGGCTTTATGTGATTCATCAGGTGAAACCCATTTTGTTGATACTGTTTTTGTTTGAGTATAGAAACGCAAACCATCTCTACCCAAGCAATGTAAATCACCAAAGAATGAAGATTTATGTCCTGAGAATGGGAAGAAGGCCAATGGTACAGGAATACCAACATTTATTCCAACCATGCCGCCATGGGTTTGTTTTGCAAATTCACGTCCATAATGTCCGCTATTGGTGAAGATGGAGGATCCGTTTGCATAGGGGTTGGCGTTCATGATGGCTATACCGTCATCAAAATCTTTACAACGCTTGATACAAAGAACAGGTCCAAAAATTTCCTTTTGACCAACAGACATTTCAGGGGTAACATTGTCAAAAATGGTAGGTCCGACATAGTAACCTTTTTCACTTCCTTCAACTTTGCAATTACGTCCGTCAAGAACCAAGGTAGCCCCTTCTTCTACACCTTTAGCAATCCAGTCTTCAACGGATTTTTTATGGGCTTCGTTGATGACAGGTCCAAGATCTGTTTTGTCTTCATAGGCGGGTCCGATTACAATTTCATTGGCCAATTTTACCATGATTTTTATAAATTCATCGGCAACTGATTCTTGAACAACAACAGCAGGTAAAGCCATGCAACGTTGACCTGCGCAACCATAGGAGGAGTTAATAATACGTCTTGCTGTCCATTCAAGTGAAGCATCTTCCAAAACTAAAGCGTGGTTTTTAGCCTCGGTAAGGCATTGTACTCTTTTGCCATTGGCAGCGGCAGTGGAGAAAATTTGTTTACCGACAGATGTGGAACCAACAAAGCTTACTCCATTAATTTCAGGGTGAGTCAATAAATCTGTAACTTCTTCACGGCTACAAGTGATTAGGTTGACAACACCTTTTGGCAGACCAGCTTCATAGAGAAGTTCTAAAAGGCGCATACCTGTTTGTGGAACCATGCTGGCAGCTTTTAAAACCATGCAGTTACCGGCCACAATACATAGAGGAATAAACCAGCCAAAGGGAATCATTGCAGGGAAGTTATAAGGAACAATTCCTAAAAATACACCCACGGACTCACGATAAAGATGAATATCGTGGGAGCGAGTGGCTTCCATCATTGTATAACCTTGGATTTCCATAGGAGCGCCAACAGCAACTTCGCAAGCTTCCACAACTTTATGTACATCACCACGAGCTTCGGAAAGGTTTTTACCCATTTCTGTTGCCAATAAAACTGACAATTCTTCAAAATGTTGTGATACAAGTTCTCTAAAGCGGAAGATAACTTGGGTTCTTACAGAAATAGGCTTGGCTGACCAAGCAGGGTATGCAGCTCTGCATGAAGCAACAGCAGCATTTGCTTCTTCTTTTGAGCAAATGGGAGCTTCTGCAATTTGTTCGCCTGTACTTGGGTTCATTACAGGGCTGTATTTTCCTGATTTAGTTTCCAACCACTCATTATCAATGCAAAATTTTAAACGCTTAATGGCCATGTTTTCCTACTCCTTAAAGGTTTCTAGTTTTGATCCTCTGCACAATTATTTTTGATATAAAATTTATATTTTAAAATAATCCAGAAGGTAATTATTGCAAAAAATTATTGGGGCAATTGTTTAATATTAAACCATGACAATCAAAAATCTATTATTAATGATAAACATGAGGATTTTTCTACTTTTGCCCAATAATCTTTTGGAGGTATATAAAGTTTATTCGACTTTATAAAAACAGAAGATTTATAAAGTCTATAAACGGATAAAATCATATATCCATATATTTGTCAATTATATTTTTACAAATATTATAATAATTAATTTATTATCTTGAAATATTTGATTATTTATTTGATATTTTCTTTTTTTGTATTCTTTTATTGCTTTTTTTCAAAAAAAAAGTATGCTTGTATTTGCTGACCATATAAGAAGCCTCTGCACAATTCATGGTGCAAAGGCTTCATGGTGTATTTACATCGTAAAAACGAGCGCAAATGATTTTTTGGCAAGAGTAGACAAAACAAAGTTTTGCCGTTAAATGATTGATTTGTATGATTTTTAGCTCTGCATAAAAACTCTTGGATTTTTAAAACTCTATTTTTAAAAGAAGCTTTGCTATAAAAAATAATTATGCAGAGCACTCTTTAATGAAGCATAGATTTAATCTGTGCTTCATTAAAAGAACACTGACTTTAATCAATGCAACCGCTTAATCGGTGTTTCCTTAATAAGAAAATTTTTTCTATTATACTTGGGGGTAGGTACACATGATTCCGGATTGAGGGGGGAAACCCCATTTTTTTGAAAAAAATGAGGTTTCCCCCCTCAAACTCCCCCCTTCCTGAAAAAACATTTTTTCAGATAACAATATAACTATTTTGATTTATTAATATTTTATTTAATGTCTAAAATCAAAAATCATGCCATAATTATGGTTTTTTAAAACCGGAATGGCGTGGGGGTAGGTATGAACTTCGCGACCGCAACAAGAGAAAAGGTGTCAACTCAAATTGTAAGGCAAATCAGAGAGGCCATTATGAGTGGAGATCTTACACCCGGACAAGCCTTGCCATGTGAACATGATTTAATGAAGCAATTTAATGTAAGCAAGCATACTTTGCGTGAAGCCCTTTGTGCCCTTGAGGGAATGGGTTTTATCTCCATAAAACGTGGGGCAAGTGGCGGCCCTATTGTCAGTGAGATTGACTGGAATACTGCACGTGGTTTTTTTACCAGTTTCTTGCATTTTCAAAATTATACGCAAACAGACCTTGCTGAAATAAGGACATTACTTGAGCCATATATTACATTTAAAGCCACGGAAATCATGACTGAAGAAAATTTAATTGAATTACAGAAAATTCATGATGAATGTATAAGGGCTTTAAATAATAATGAAAAAGATATACTTAATGAGATGGAAGTTGAATTTCATGTGTATTTGGCTAAAGTTATTGGCAACCCGATTTTATTAATTATTCAAGATTTTGTTAATAATATCCTTGCAGAGTACAAACATCAGTTAAATCCTAAGGCAGATTTTGCAAAAAATGTGTTAAATGCCCATGAGCTAATTTTAAATGCCATAAAGAATAAAGATGCAAATGCGGCAGCAAAAGCCATGCATGATCATATTGTTGAAGTTGACTTGGGCTTAGAGGCTCTTGCTGCAAAAAATATGAAAAAAAAACAATAATAAAAACATGCTTTGATCTATAAGTGTTTGCTGTTTTTTATTTTATTTAAAAAATATCACGTCAATCCCAGGGCTAACGCATCTTAATTGAAATAGTTTTTCACTTTTATAATATATTGACATATCATTGTTTTTTTCATTTAAATTTTATATATTTTTTGTATAAAATATGTTTTTTTAAGGAAAGGGGGAAGCGATTGCTTACGTTTGAGGAGGAAAAACTCGCCCAGCCGCAGGCGTTTTTGGTTGGTTCAAAAAAAACGTGGTTTCCCCCCCAAGAAAGTTATCCGAACCCTACTGGGTTTTGGGAAATTTTACTACAAAACAGCTTCCTTTGCCAAGTTCACTTAATACATTGATTTCAGCATTATGGATTTTTGCAATTTGTTTAACCATTGCCAATCCTAAACCCATGCTCTCACTGTTTTGGCTTGAACGAGCTGTATCAACCTGATAAAATCTTTGCCAAATTTTATCTTTTTGCTTATTCGCTATTCCTATACCGTCATCTTCCACCGAAAGTATAATATTTTTATCATCTTCTATTAAATTTACCTCTACTTTTCCATTTTCTTTTCCATAGTGAAAAGCATTGCTCAATAAATTTGATAAAAGCCTTATCATCATGTTTTGGTTGGCATTTATCCTGATATTTGGCATAATATTTTGATTTAAAGTGATGTTTTGCATTATAATATTTTGCTCTTCACAAACAATGCTGACAAGTTCACTTAAATCAATTTTGCTGAGTGATGGTTTTTCAATACCTCGTTCAAGGCGAATAAGATTGAGTAAGTCCGATATGATTTTTGAAGTTTTTTTAGCTTGTTTTTGGATAACTTTTAAGGCTTCTTGTCTATCCGTTTCGCTTGCACTTTCTTCCAAAGAATATTCACATTGGGCTAAAATAATGGCTGTCGGTGTTCTAAGTTCATGGGATACATTTTGGGAAAATTGTCTTTCCGATTCAAAGGAATTTTCCAGATATTCAAACATATTATCAAATGCATTTGATAATTTTTGGATTTCAACATCATTATCTTTTAAATTTATGCGTAGGGAAAGGTCTTCACTGTCTTGTATTTTTTCTGCGGTTTTAATAATTTTATCTATGGGGCGAAAAGTCTGTTTGGCAATTAAATAACAACCAAGGGTGGCAAGTAAAATGAAAATAGGTAAAGAAAAAAGGGCAATTTGTAAAATGGTTTTTGTTGCACCTGCCACTTCATCAAAGGCTATTACACCTCTAACCCACATTTTTTGATGATAATCTTCAACAAAAGTAAGTTTGTCGTAAATATAATACTTTGTGTTGTCAATTATAATGTCTATAATTTTTTTGTCATTTAGGGGTGGTTCAAGGCTAAATTCTTCGGGTAAAGTCCCCTCAAGGCGTTTACCATTTATATTATATATCAGTGTGTACACACTGTTTTTAAAAAAATCTATGTCATCAATTTCAAGCTTACCATCTTCAAATTCTAATTCACCGGCATTGTCATCTACAACACTCATTAATATTGTCTTGCTATTTGTGGCTATAATATCTTCGCTGAATGAAAAAATAAGTCCCATGACAATGGTAGCCATTAAAATCATTAACAAACAGCTCCACATTGTTAATTTTAGTTTTGCGGATTTTAGGAATTTTTTCATGGTGCTTACAGACCTACTCCCCATTGTTAGGACAGGTAAGTTGGCAAATTAAGAATGTATGT
>CAYJGE010000018.1:0-30184 GCA_964369835.1 uncultured Mailhella sp. | reverse complement strand
TTTTACCATCATATACGTTCGAATGTTTTTTGTCTAATTAAGGTAGCCTATCCAAGGAAGTTGTCCATTCTTTGGAACAGTCCGGACAGGCTAATTTTGTCATCATGGGCATAGGCGAGGTTATCCCCTGTAAATTCTTGTCCTGATTTATTAGCAAGTATAAAGCGAAAGCCGTCTTTACCTCCGGTTGGAGCAAATTTTATTGCCACGTCAAAGCCCCGATAGTTTCCAAATTCCATTTTTTTATTACGATTGGCCATAACTTCCTTTGCACCGCCAATAAAGAGGTTTTGCATTTCTGCTGAGTTATCACCGGTTAGGCGTTTATTATCGGAAGTTATCAGTTCAATTTTAATTTTTTCCTTACCATTTTCAATAACTTTCTTGGTATTTTTATCCCTAAGTATGGTATTTTCTTTATAGGCATTTTGGGTTATTTCAAAGCGATTATCTGTGCCTTGGAGATATTTTAATCTATCTTCAAGGCGATATTTTGAGCGATTATATTGAGAATAAAGGGCTTCGAGTTTACGTTTTTCAGTATTTAAATTCACCTCTTGCAAGATTAGCGGATTGCCTGATGCTGCCGCTTTCATTTCGGCTGCATTCGAGGCTTCACTTTGAATGTCATCAATAGAGCGTTGTAAAACATCACCTTTTCTAAATTGTTCAATGGCATTTGCTTTATATTCAATGGTTTGCCACATCCTTGCATCGTAAGTTTGCTTTGTGGCATAGTAGTTAATTTCTACCTCAAAATCTGGATTTTTGTTATATAATTCATTACCTTGTCTTATAATTCTTCCATTGCGCTGCTCCAGATCACTTGGCCTCCAAGGTGCGTCAAGGTGATGAGCGGCCACAAGGCGTTCTTGCACATTTGTTCCACTGCCCATTTTAGAGGTAGAGCCAAGCAAAATTCTAATATTACCATTGTTCATATCACTAAAAAGTTTTGCCTTTCTAAGGTCAGTATTGGCATCGTGGATAAAGGCAATCTCTTCACTTGGTATGCCTTTGGCCATCAACTTTTTCTTGAGGTCATCATAAACAGAAAATCCATTTCCGGCTAATCCTGCCAATACTTCGTCCATGTCGATTATTTGTTCAGCTTCATCTTTTTCTATGTCACCAAATTCATTGTCATTAGTGATTTCAACTTCTTTTTGTGATTTTATATCTTGGCTATGCCCTTTAGGAGTAGATAAATCGCAAAAAACTAGCTGTGTTCCCCTGTCCGCCATGCTTTCTTCCCAAAGTTCATAAATGCGATTGGCACAAGCATTTACTTTTGAACCTGCAAAGTCCGGGGCTGTTGGGTCGATTAACCTGTAGTCAAGTCCGGCTTTTCTGGCATCATTGGTGATTTTTAGGGGATTATCTTCCCTTGGGTCTTTTGGTAAATGCTCCATACGATTAATTATTTCTGCCATATACTCTGCTTGAATATCTGAACGCTCCACCGTATGATTGTTTGGCTTACCTCCCTTGACTTTTGGAGTAAGCGAGGGTTTATTTTCCTTTTTAAGCTGTTCTTCAATATCCGCCTTGGTTACCACATCGGCAAAGGTGCGATACATGGAAAGTAGTTCCGGGACATTTTCAAAATTGGCAAACCTGTCTTTTAATTTATAGTTTACGCCAGTTGAGTCAAGCTCCCACTTATTAGTCACTTTGCCAAAGGTAGAAGCCCAAGCATCAAAATAATCAATTTCCTTATCCTTTAGTTCATCATACTGCAAATAGCGTTGCATGGTGTAAACTTCGGCAATGGTATTGGAAATTGGCGTTCCAGTAAGAAAATAAACGCCCTTGCCCTCATTTTGGCGTTGTAAATAACGGCATTTTACAAATAAATCAAGTGCCTTGGCAGAACCTGCCGTATTGCCAAGCCCTGAAACATTCATAGACGTGCTATAGCTCAAATTTTTAAACTCGTGGGCTTCGTCCACAAATAGTGCGTCCACTCCTAAATCAGAGAAATCAACACCTTTGTCTTTGACATTATTTTGCTCTAGCAACTTAGTAAAGCGTTCATTCATGCGTTCTTTTTGCTTTTCAAGCTGTTTTATTGTGCTTCTATGGGCATTTTGCGTTTTGGCATTTTCAAGGGCTTCTATTACGGCGTCAATCTGCTCTTGCAAAATTTCTTCTTGAATGTCCTTGGGCATATCAATCTTTTTAAAAGAAGAGTGAGCCACGATTACCGCATCCCAATTGCCTGTTGCCACTTTGCCGAAGAACCTTTCTCTATTTTCCTTTAAAAAATCTGACTTTTCAGCTACCAAAATATTGGCGTCCGGGTAGAGTTTATAAAATTCATCACGCCATTGATAAACCAAGTGGTTAGGCACAACCACCATAGGCTTTTTACTAAAGCCCATGCGTTTTGATTCCTTTATAGTTGCGATGGCGGCCAAGGTTTTGCCAGCCCCGACAACATGGTCAAAAAGGCTTGTTCCCTCTTGAATAGAACGCCAAACCACGTCTTTTTGGTGCTTGCGAAGCTTGACATTGCTACTTGCTCCCATAAGCTCAATATGTGAGCCATCATAATGCGGTGTAACATGAGTGTTAAATCGGTCATTGTAAATTTTTGTCAAATTTTCCCTGCGACTGTCATCTTCCCATATCCAATCAGAAAAGGCCTGTTGAATTTCCTCAGCCTTTTGCAGGGCAACGTCTGTAGCCTCTTGGTCAATCTTCATTATTGGCTTATTATTCTGGTCACGCCCGACTTCCTTTTCGACTTTGATGGTGCGATTTGTCAATATTGATTTGATTAATTCATCTGCCGGATACTCTGGAGTTCCCCACACGGCTTTATTGATTGTGTTGTCATAAATGGAAAGTTTTACCTCCCATTTGCCAAGCACAGGCAAATAATTTAATTGTCTACCATAGGGGTTTACGCCACCGATTTTCTCATCAATAAAATCAGATAGCACTTCCGATGGAAGCCATGTTGAGCCAAATTTTACTCCAATATCAACAGCTTCAATGTCCTTGGGGACTACTTCCTTTAAAGCCTCCACATTACGTTGAAAATCCGGATTATTTTCTGCATGGGCTTCAGCAATTTTTAGCTTTTGCTTTACATTGCCGGTTAGATATTTATCCTTTATTTCCCACTCATTACTACTTGGATTTTTGAAAATGAAATTATCCCTTTGCAGTTCTGCTTGAATCTCTTCTTGAGAACGGTTAAGCAGTCCGCCTATTCTCTCAAAATCAATTTTTCCACTCTTTCTTAGAGAAATAGATAAGGCATCAAGGGAATTTTCGGCAGATTGTGCCGGTTGAACATATTCAAGCACACGCTTTGAAAAAATTGTTGCCTTGGTGGCACTTGCCGGGCGATGTTCTTTGCCTGACTTTTGGGCTTGTTCTTTGGAAATGCCCTTATCAAAATTTGTTTCTAATGATTGCACCAAGGAAGATTCTGGATCGTCCTTAAATAAGGAGCGATTAGTTTGGGAATTGAGATGTCCAAATTTTCTCAAAAAGTTATCATATTTGATGTTTAACTGCTGTCTTTGTTTTTCAATATCATTATCCGGTGCATTGGTTTTTTCTAAATTTAACAAAGTTCGCAAGCTATCCCTAATTTCAATCATGGAACTGATTCGCTGAAAAGCTGTATCACTTTTTAGCTTTTGCGGTTTTATGGTGTCTTGCAATAAACCATCTTTTTCCTTGCTATAAATTTTCCTTTGCCCCGGAATTACAAGCAAGGAGTCCGGCTTTAAAGATTGGAAATATTCTGACTGAATGAATTTCTTTTCATGGTCGCTATGTTGTTCTTTTTCTGAATTTTTTACAATGCTTATGTCAAAAACATTGCGTGGCAAATTTTGAACTGCATTTAATATTCCCATTTCAAGAATATAATTTTCAGGAGCAATACACTTTAGTTCATCGGCAAATTGTCCACGAGTATATTCCATTTTTCCCAAAATTTGGGTAGGGTTATTGGTAAAATATTCATTGAAATAAGCAGGTTTCTCTTGCTCTGTTTGATTGTCATAAACAATATTTTGTTCTAACTTTGTCCAGTCATGTCCTCTTTTTATGCCTTGTTCTCTCTCAATTTCTGTCTTTTTTTGCAGAAAAACAATGTCCGTTGTTACATCGGTTAAGGCATTTTCCTTAAAAGCCGTACTTGGCAGACGAACTGCCCCTAAAAAATGTGATTTTTCAGCTAAATATTCACGGTGATTGGCATTATGGGAGTCTAAAAAATGCCGACTAACCACAAAAGCCCCAATACCGCCATCTTTCACGCAATCCATTGATTTTGCAATGAAATAGTTGTGTATAGAAAAGTTACTTAGCTGAGGAAAATCCCTATCAAAAAGCTTTTGGTTGCCAAAGGGTGGGTTGCCAATTGCCACATCAAAAATGGAATTACCAAAACTAACATCCTGATAACTAGCCTTGAGATTGTTTTCATTTGGATAGAGATAATTGAGAATTTTTGCGGAAATGGCGTCTTGTTCGACTGTGTAGAAGTTTGCCTTAAAAGTGTCCGGTTTTAGCCCTATAAAATTGCCAATTCCTGCTGATGGTTCGAGTATTTTTAAGTCTTCCTTGGCTTGGTTAACTCCAAGTCTGGCAAGACCTTGATACATTCCAGTAATTACAGTTTCAGAAGTAAAATGTGCGTCTTGAGTGGAACGTCTGGCCTTTTCATAATCATCTTGGGAAAGGAGTTCTTTTAATTCTGTGAACTCCTTTTCCCAAGTTGAATTTTCTTTATCAAATACTTGAGGTAATCCGCCCCAGCCCACATATTTAGCCAAGATTTGCTGTTCTTCTGTTGTGGCATTTCGTTCTTGATTGTCCAAGGTATTTAATAATTTTATGGCATTAATATTGTCTTGAAATTTGGCTTTTGCACCGCCCTTGCCAAGATTATCGGCTTCGGTGATTTTGTAATTATTTTTAGCAATTACTTCATTATTTTCTTTTATTTCATTATTTTCAGCCAAGGAATTAAGATATTCATTATAAATTTCAATATCTTTTTGCTTTGGAGCAAAGCCATTTTCAATGGGAGGATAATTTAAAGTTCCGTGTCTATCCCCATCTTTTGGAAGATTTCCCACTTGGAGTAACCCTCCATCTCCATGTCGTAATACTCCTCCGATAGCTCCGCTGTCTCTTCCAATTTCCACTGATTTGTCAGGCGTTGTATCAAAAAGAGAACCCCACTGTTCTCTAGGGCTTTTAGCTTTTCGGGACTGTTTAACGCCCACCGGTCTAAAATTTTGCTGTGGAGCGGAGTTCGTCCGTCTATGCTGAATAGGGCGTTGATTGTTTCCTGTGAGACTATTTTGCGTGCTATTTCCAGCGGTTCTGTTGGTCTGTCCAGTGCCATAAAGCAATTCCTCCAAAAAATTATTTTCTTTTTGATTTTCTTTCTCTAAGTCATCTATTTGATTTACCATTATATCAAATAAACTACCTTGTACTTGACTTATACCTACACTATTAGCCATATTATAACCTATACATAAAAATTATTTCAGATGCAACTTTTATTTTTCTTTTACTTAACAAAATTTTTAGCCCTCATAATTTGGCTTATTATCCTTTGTTGCCCAATATTTATTTTCACATTCCGGAAATGCAGAACAAGAAAACCAAACACTTCCATTCTTGGTAGGTCTTTGTAAAAGTATGCTTCCACATTCTTCGCACTGATACTCTGTTTCTATGGGAACAATTTTTTCAAGGTCTGCCAACCATTTAGAAAAAGCTTCTTCGCTAACATCAGCCAAAACATACCAAGATTTCTTTTCATTATCCCATTTTGCCCCAATGGCCTTAGCTTCTTCCTTCTCACTAAAAGGCACATTGATATAAATTTTTTCATCACTCATGAGTTACTCCTAAAAAATTAAAAATTCTTCCATGCGAACAAGCCCTTGTTCGTCCACCAAACCAAAATAACGAGAGTCAAAACTTCCATCATTATAAGAATATACAAAGGCTTTACCCTTTGGAATTATTCCGCTTTCAAGTATAGAATTGACTTTTTCACCCATTGAATCCACCTCCTTTATGTGCATAGCAATAGAGGTAGTTTTATCTTTATGCTTTACAAAAACCATATTATTTTCAACAGTTACTAAATCACCCTCAAGCCCAACAATATATTTTAGCAAAGGTTTTAAACTATTTTCACACATTCCATAGCCCACATAAAGTTCGGCATTGGTTGCTTTGATAAGCTTTTCATTTAAACAAAACTTTACTATATCGCTATGCTTTAAGTCTTGCTTATCACTCACCATATACAAGCCCCTTGGCAATGATGGGGTTAAATTTAGCCCTATTTTAAAATACCATGCTCCAAAGAATATTAACAATATAAACAGGATAAGCTTAATAAACTTCATGCTTAGTCCTCCAAATATTCTTCAAAGTTGACACTTTTTGCAGAAGACATTGTTTGGAGTCGTGGGAAATATATTGAATCTGTTACACCATTTGGAAAGTCTTCTGAAACACTTGGAATGGGCAGTTTAGCCCGTTCCATAAAGGTACAATCTTTAAAATATAGAATTTGTACTCCATAAATGGGACTTTGCCCTGCTGTAAAAATCAGCATATCCCCGGGCTTTGTAACATTGCCTTGACTGTCCTTAATTGCACTTGGTAAACGCATACACTCATCTGGAGTAAGTAAGGCTCTGGCAGTTTCTGAAATACTTTCAGAAGTGGAACGGCCTGTCTTGCTATAGGAAATGGAAAGCTTCCTATCCACAACTGTTGTTTTGCCTGTCATTTCCGATAAAATCTTAGCTGTTTCAATGGAGTTTGGAGCATAGGCAATTCTAATATGACAGTTGGCCATAAGGGCATTTTCCTTGCCGTAAGTTCCGTTCAATTGGGTAATATCTTGTACGATTAAGTACATTTTACCGCCATATCCGGCAATATAGGCAATGGCTTTTTCAATTATAGGAAGTTTTCCAAGACTGGTAAACTCATCAAACATAAATAATAATCTGTGTTTATATCCCCTTATGCTTGTTCCGTCCTTAAAAGTCATCTCACGACAAATACGCCTAATTATCATGTCTAAAATCAACCTAATGAGTGGTCTAACCCTATCTATGCTGGCCGGACTTAGCACAAAATAAAGGCTTACCGGAACTTCATAATTCATTAAATCAGAAATTTTAAAATCACTTTTGGCTGTGTTTAAAGTAATGATGGGGTCTTTATAAAGTGCCATATTTACGAGGGCTGATGAAAGCACTCCACTTGCTTCTGTGTCCGCCTTACTCTGCATTTCCATAGCACTTGAAGCAATGAAAGCATGAATTTCTTGCCCAACTTGTGGGGATAAGTTCTTGCCTAAGGCTTTTAACATTTCTCCATGATCCATTTGTACCATTTCTTGCAGAAGTGATTTTATGCCCTGCTCATAATTATAGCCCGACATCATTAATGATAAATCTTGCAAGGTTGCCGAGCGTTTCTCTTTTGCTTGCACCATAACGCAACAATGGAGAATAACACCGCTAAAAAATGCAAAGGCCGCTTTTGTCCAGTGATCGGGTAAGCCCTTACCGTCTGAATCAACAATCATTATGGCCATATTTTGCACGTCCTGCACGGCAAATAAGGAAAAAAGTCTTATCTCTTCAATAGGATTAAACATACAAGCAGAACCGCTTGTGTCCGTTGGGTCAAAACGCAAAATTTTATGCCCTAAACTTTTTCTGTAACCGGAAGTTAAAGCCCAGTTTTCACCTTTTATATCAAGAATAATGCTTGATTCTTGCCAAGATAAAAGTGTTGGCAAAATAAGCCCAACGCCTTTACCGGAGCGAGTTGGAGCAAAACATAAAAGATGTTCTGCACCATTATGACGTAAATATTTTACTTCCTTTTTATTTTTATTCTGCCAAGCCCCTACATAAACGCCTTGCCCCTCAAAATAACCCATTTGTTTAATTTCTTTTTCAGTTGCCCATTTGGCTGAACCATGCAGTTTCTTGTTACCTTTAGGGCGAAGACAAAAAAGCATAATTCCAATAAAGCAAGCCTGCGGAATAAGGAAAGAAATTTGTCCAAGCTGAACACCTTTTGCAAGTACATCTTGGGCATTGCTAAAATTCCAAGTAAAAATATTCCAAAAGGGATAAATTGGCCTTTCAAGAACAATAAATAACCACTTACCAAGGGCTTTTTGATAGTTTAGTTGATGACCGACATATTGCGTGGCAATTTGCATGGCAACAATGGCTGAAATTATCATAAAAACAAGATAACATACGAATAATAATTGAGTTTTATTCTTAGCTCTAAGTCCGTATTCCATGCTACCTCCAAGCCGTATAAGGACTTTCAAAAACTAAATCCTTGGTTAACACAATACTAAATTGATAGCCTGAACGAACTTCCAAGGTTGGCTTTACATTAAGATTTTTTTCAAGCAAGTTGGCACTGGTTTCACCCAGTTGTTGAGCAAGTGAACTGGTCATTTGGGACTGCAAGGAATTTTCATCTTCTGTACTTGAGCCATCAACAGCATAGGCAGTACCGCCAACAATTAGCGACATCAAAATTGCTGAACTAAATGTTCTAAAATAATGATTATTTACCTTATCTTTAAATCCGGAATAACCACCCATATCAGCTCCCGGCATGGCAGGAAGAGTTAGCGATGAACCGTCCGGAAAAATTATCCTATTCCATGAAACAAGTACCCGGCTTTGCCCAAAAATTACTTCACTATTATAGCTTCCAAAGAGCTTTGCCCCTTGAGGGATAAGTAAATTTTCACCGCTTGTACTGTCATAAATATGCTGTGAAACTTGAGCAATGATATTGCCCTCTAAATCCGAATTTATCCCAGTCACCATAACGGCAGGAATGACTGAACCGGTTTTAATTTCAAGGGCTTGTCCTTTAGTGCGTTTTTCGGCTAAAATCCATGAGTTCTCACTTTTTTCTTGCTCCTCTACCTTTTCTTCTGAATTTTGGCTTGTTGTTTGAGTTTGATTGGAATATTGCTTAGAAATAATTGGAGATTTTAAGGCAGATAAAAAATCTTGTGTTCTTTGCTTTCTGATTTGTTCAATTTCATCATTTTTTTGAACTTCCTTTGGTGGACTATCTCTAACAATAATGATTGGTTCAGTTTCTTTATTATTTTGGTTAGTTGCTTGCTGTGTTGAGTTAGAACTGTCTGCTGTGCTTGTTTCTGGTGTGGCTATGGCAAGTCCACTGCCATCGGCAATAACCATTTCTTTGCTTTTATCTTGAATTTCAACTTGATTTTCCTGCACTTCTTCCACCTTGCTTGGAGCAATATGAATATTGTAAACCAAAATGGCCACAATCAGAAATAATATCCCAAAAAGAGCATAATAAAACTTCTTATGCCTATTTCTGCTTTGTGTTGGCGGTCTTAGTGAATTTGGAGAATTATCGGACATTGCTTTTATTCTCCCACTTGTTTAATCCATTCTGATAGGGCTGTACCATTAGCATCATACAGGCGAGCCAAAGAATTATTTTCAAAACGAAGAAAAATATAATATTCACTATTTTCAAGCATATCCAAGGTATATGACAATTTTATTGGAGCTGTCGAATTAAGCACATAGCCTTTTTTTCTAAGCTCATTTTCAAGAGCCATAGAAAAGAGATTTTCTTTCAGTAACTCCAAGGAAATTTCAGTATAACCACTTGGATATTCATGGCTAAATTGTTCTGTAATATCTTTGGCAATAAGCTCATAGACACTACTATTTGAAACTTCTGCAACATACGAATTAGAAAAACTGCTTGCAAGGCAACCTTGTAAAAATACAATACACATCAATAAACAAGATAATTTTTTCATGATTAATTCCTTTTAATTCTGATTTCTTCTTTGTGTTTGCCAACTCCAAGCACAAGAATTAGCTCTTTAAAAATACCGTCTGCAATCATTACATTGTCTTTAACTCTGTAATTTACCAACGTATTTTGTCTATTTTTGCGAGCAAGCAAGATGGGCATATCTGAAGATGATTTTTTAGGAAATTGGATATAGGTTTTAAAATCATCATCATAAATTCTGGTGGGTTTCCAAGTGTAGTCACCACTTAGGGTGTAGGCAAAGTTGAGGCTTGCTAAGTCTACCTGCTTACCATCAATTTTTGTTGTGCTATAAAGCTTTTCTTGAATTTTCTGCTCTTCTTTTTCTGCCGAAAATTTTATAAAATCATCATTATAAATAAAACCGATATAGGGAGTAAAATCAGTTTTTGAAGAAATTAACCGTAAACGATAAACACGCCTATCTGTTGTAATTACGGCAGAAGTTTCAAGCCCGATGTCGAGGGGTTTTATAAATAAATGTGTGGTATTATGGGCTTGACCTTTTTCTACAAACCATCTTGCAGAATCGCCCAAAATAATTTCATTAATATTTTCTCCCTCTTGAAGCTCCACATCACAAATTTGCATGGGGCTTGCCAAGACGGTAATAAGGCTTGCTCCGTGGGTATAAACCAATTTACCGTTAGGAGTAAGAATTGGATCAGCTCCCTTTCTTGCCCAAGAGCTTGAAAGTTTTAAGGCTTTCTTTTCTTTTTCCGTTAGAGGGATAACTTCTGTTCCCAAGTATTCCGGTATTTCCCCATAGTTTAAAGCCTGACTTTCCACTGCATAGGCTTTTGAAAAAGTTAGAAAGCTGATTGCAAGAAAAAATAAGATAAATTTCATAATGTTACTCCATAAATATTTTTGCACTTGAAAGGGCTGTAATATATACGCCCACAGGATTTATAATCAAAGTTTGTTCATTACTTGGAGGGCTTACTTGCACCGTAACAGTTGCTTCAAACTTTTCACTGGTTATGGTCACACCGGAGTGATTGCGAACTGTTTCTGTCCATTCAATGCGGTAAGAATTTTTAGTAAGTTTTAATGGCAAAGATTTTAGCTCCACATGAACAAGTTTGCCTGTTTTGGCTATTTCATAGGGATTATTTTTGGTAAACCATTCCTTTAAAACTCCTTGGGCAGAGCCGGCAAAAAAATAAGATAGACGTTCAACCATATTTTTTTGTAGCTCAATATCAGCAGTTACAGTTCGCCAATCGCTGATGACTGAACCAATAACTGACTGGATTAGTTTTTCCGGTGTGCTTTGGATATTTTCTGCCCTATTTACCACGTTAAACCGTCCTAATTTATCAACTTCCACAATGTAAGGCACAACTTTTACTTGATAGGCTTGCATAATGTTTCCACCAAGGGAAGCTAGAGCAAGCAATAAAGCAAACATAGCAAAAAATCGCCAATTTTGAGCCTGTTTAATGTATGTTCCATAGCGTTCAAGCCATTCTTCTTTGGCATTTAAATATGGATTATCGCCAAAACTTTGATTGTTTTTCATAATTTTCCTACTTTTTAAGTTCATTAATTGTGTTTAACCTTTCTTTTAAGGCTGTTCCCACACTTGTTCTGGTAAGATTAGCTTGATGTCTGGCTGAACGCATGGCATTAAAAGTACCTCTTGCCATTCCCCCAACGCCTTTTGCTCCCTCTGCTTTAGCGATTTTACCTGCCCGATGAGTTGAAATCGCTCCTGCCACAGCACCGCCGACAGCTCCACCAATTACAGCTTTGCCCATAGACATTGCCCCTCCAATTCCTGCACCGCTTCCAATGTGCGAACCGTTAATAATTGAGCCAACTGTGTCCGGAATTGTGTTTGAAACAGCTAATAAAACAATGGAAAAGCCTAAAATTACGGCAATGGTGGACATATCAACTTCGCTAAACCTAAAGGTATCAATAAAGCCAAAACCAACTCCAATAACCAGTTGTAAGGAAAAGAGTTTAAAGACTACAGAAAATATATAACGCAAGGTATTAATTGCATATTCTCTAAATAACTGACTTGCACCAAGGGGTAAAAGTAAGAGTGCGGCCATCATTGCAATTATGGCTTCACATTTAATCACAATTATCTTGGCAGTAATCAGTGAAAAACAAATCAAAATAATAAATCCTGCCAAATACATAGCAATCATTATGCCCATTTCCGTCCAAGAGAGATTTTCTATTCTTTGATTTATCTTTTTGAGTAAATCAAGGCCAATTTGAAAAGGATTAGAAGAATTACTTTCAAGATGAACCATATCACCGGCAATCTCTTGAAACTGCCTAATTAAATAAATTGTCCATTCTTGATAATTGTTTACACAGGCATAAAAAAAGCTTGTGGCCAAAATCATTAAAACAAATTTCTGAATTGTCTGCGGTAACTCATCTTTGCCAATGGCCGACATCACCCCAATATAGGCAACTTCAAAAATAGCAATTAATAAGAAAAGCTGAACTGCCGCTTTTTGAGCCGCACTATACCAAGAGTCCGCTTGGGTTTTAAACTCGTTGATAATGCGTGTTACAATATCAACGTCCGTATTAGCCAAACATTCGCTAGGAATAAATAATATTGTTAATAATAAAATGGTATATTTCATATAACTATCTTAGTATAAAGGCAATTCTTCAAGGTTGGACTTGGTTTCAAAATCACTCATGTCAATAATTTCTCTGGCCAATTCCTTTGATAATTGCTTTTCTTTTTCATCACGCACTTGAGTAGCCAAGTTTGATTGAGCTTGTGTGGCAAGCATTTCTCTAAGCTGTCTTGTTTCTTGAATTTGTAAGGAAGCAAGCTGATTGGCAGAACTTAGGGCTTGCATTTGCCCTGTTGGAGTTGAGAGCAAGTTATTGATATGGCTTTGAAGTTCACCGGAATTTTGTAAATCGTTTAACTGCTTGCCGGAAAGCTGAAAAGTGGCCTTGGTTGCATCATCAATTCGCATGGACATGGCATCAAATTCTGTATTGATAATCACATTATTATCTTCTTGGTATTCAAAGCCAAGCCCGGAAAGGTCGCCATAATACTCTTGACTTGGATATAAATTATCGTAAATTGCTTCCATTGCAGTTACGTCAGCCTTCATGGTGGAAAGACTGTTGGTAGTTAATGCAAGCTTACTAAGGTCATTACTAAGCATATTTATTAGATTTTTTGGCAAATTTTCCGTATTTTTGAGCATATTTTCGTACTGTAAAATATTGTTTTTAACCAACTCAATTTGCTGATAGGTTTGCTTGACAGTTTCTGCATATTCCAAAGTCATGGTTTTAAGTTGTTCCACATTTGTTACCCTATCAAGGGCTTGCGTCCAAGTGTTGGAACAGTTAGCACAATACACCGAAAGGGCATAACTTTTTGAAACTTGGGTAAAAGATAAGAGTATGGCCAAAGCCACAAATAGTAATTTCATAATATATTTCCTTTATTTATGATATTTTTTCAGCAAGCCATAAATCTTGCCAGTTTTGGTTTTCATCATGAAGTTGTTTTATTCTTTTTATGCTTTCCTTGTCGGAAGCACCAACAAAGGCCAAAGTCTTTTTCCCAAGAGCAAGTTGCACAAGCCTTTTGCCAAGAGGGCTTGAAATATAATAATCTTTTTTGGGAATTGCTTCTTGGGCTAAAATATTTATTTCTCGACTGTTTAAGCCAATACCTTTGTAAAGTTCATATTGATCTTCTTGCCTAGCATTTGGATTAGCCAAAAGAATTTTTGTGGGACAAGACTCCACAAGCACATCTATAATTCCACTATTTTTGGCGTCAGAAAGGCTTTGAGTTGCAAGCACAACGGCACAATTAGCTTTACGCAAAACCTTTAGCCATTCCCTAATTTTTGCCCTAAAAACCTTGTTGGAAAGCATAATCCATGCTTCATCAAGAATTAATAAGGTTGGCTGTCCGGTTAGAGCCTTTTCAATGCGATGAAAAAGATAGAGCAAAACAGGAATAAGATTTTTATCACCCATATTCATTAGCTCTTCCGTTTCAAACACCACAAAATCGACTAAAGACAAGCTGTCAATTTCCGCATCAAGTAAATTTCCAAGTACTCCGGAAGTGGTATAAGGCACAAGAGCTTCTTTGATTTCTCTTAGCTGAACAACGTGAGAGAAATCCGTCAGCGAACGCATAATGGGAGGATTTCCCTTAATTTTTAACATTGCTTCATGCACTTCATTTCTGTGCAAGGGTAAGATATTTATTCCTTGAAGTTCAAGCAAAGTCAAAATCCATTCTTCCGCAAAAACAAGTTCACTTTGACTTTCATCAATTCTCTGCAAAGGAGCAAAAGCAAGATTGTTATTTGCCCCAATTTCAAAATGAGAGCCACCGACCCCAAGGCATAAAGGGAATAAACTCATGCCCTTATCAAAAGCATAAATTTTAGCTTCTTTATAACCTCTAAATTGACTGGCGATAAATCCAAGTAAAGTAGATTTTCCGGAACCGGTTGGCCCGAAAATAAGAGTATGCCCCAAATCTCCCACATGAAGATTGAACCAAAAGGGGCTACTGCCATTTTCAGTTGTTACAACGGCAAGAGGACGAGAACTTGGCGGAAAAAACGGCGAGGGATTGGAAGATTGCCCAGTATAAATTGTGGATAAAGGCAGAAAATCAGCCAAATTTATACTTGTAACCATAGGACGGCGAATATTGGCATAGGCATTTCCGGCAAGAGAACCAAGAAAAGCTTCAAGAGCATTGATTGTTTCAATCCGGCAAGCAAAACCTAAAGTTTGCAATATTCTTTTGATTTCCCTTGTATTTTGTTGAAGCTGTTCCTTATCCTCACTCATCACAATAAATGTTGTGGACATATATCCTGCCCCTAAAAGTCCGCTTTGAATTTCTCCCTTAGCCTCCTCGGCATTTTCACGCATAGTGAGGGCATCACGATTTATTTTGGCATTGGGATTATTAATCATTTGGTCAATAAAACGATAAACTTTCTGATTCCAGCCTTTTACATAAATATCAATTTCCTTTTCTGCATGGTATTGGTCAAGGCAAATATAACGAGTGGAAAAGCGATATTCACACGGAATGGAAAGCAAACTTGCAAGCATGGCCGGATAGGATTCTTGAGGCAGTCCGTCCACAGAAATCACCGTAATATGTTTTTCACCATATTTTAATTCTGTTCCTCCATATAAATCTTCGCTTCCCAAAAGAGCGTCCAAATACATAGGCACACTTGGCACAGCAAAGGGGTTTAGTTCTCCATCAAGACATTGCCTTAAATGAGCAAGTAAATCACTGTGCAAAATCTTACCACCTTGAAATGGTAATTCATATTCCGTCAATCTATTCAGATATAAAACCACAGACAAAGAACTTTCAACTTCAAGCAAAACCAATTTGAAATATTCCAAACTCTTATCAAGTAATCTTTCATCATTTTTATTGGCAAGATTAAATTCCGGCTTATAAGTCAAAGTCAAAAATGTGCTTGTGCTATAACACAAATCAGAACCAAAATATTCACGCCTTTCATCGTCAATTAGCTGTGAAATTTTGTCTTGGAAAAATCCTTTTTCCTTGCTTGGATAGGCTTTTTTTGTGGAACGAATTGCGTCTACATGAAGCATAAAACCTGTACCAAGCATTTTTATGGAATTTGAAACTTGATTTGTCATAAAGGCAAGCTCATCAAAAGTTGCACTGGCTGTGTCAAGTCCGGTAAACTCCCAACTTGCCAGAAATGAACCGTCTTTTTGCAAAACTATACCCTTATCAACTAAGCAAGCATAGGTTAGTAAGTCTGGTAATCCTTTGGCAGTAGTGCGATATTCTTGTAATTTTAACATTATTTAACCTTAAATCCCTCTGTTTTTCGCCAAATTGGACTTTTTGCAGGATAAAAGCCTTGCTGTTTAATATGCCTCATAAAAACTTTTGACATTATAGGGTCATTTTTCGCAATTTTTCTAAGGGCAAAAATTGCAAGCACCCAAAAAAGTAAGGCTGAAATTATCCCCACCAAGGTTAAGCCACTCATGGCAAGCATAAAGGCCACCAAGGCTGACAACATCACCAAGTCTTGCTCCGCCCCAAGTAAATGATTGTGCCTGTGCAGAGATTGATAAACTATTGCAATTCTAGGTGCTTGCATACTATATCCCTAAATCACAGCACCGGTGAAAGAAAACACATTGTTCACAATGGTAGCCGCCGAAGCAATACAAGTTACGGCAAAGACTGTTGATAAAACTTGCTTAAAAGTTCCTGAAATATCATCTTTATTCATCACATAATACACACCACAAAGAGCCATTGCCAAAATAGAAATCCACATACCGGCCGGGCCGGTTAGCGTTCCAACAACTCTTTCGAGAGGGCCGGAAAATTCCGTAATGGCATTGGTAGCCTTGGCAATTTGTGGGAGCATAATGGCCATAGCCCACAAAAATGCGATAATATATTTTCTCTTTTTTAGTTTGGTATTCCAAACTTGTTTAATAAAATTTTTGTTCATAACTATCCTTTTTAATTACGACTATATACATCGTTTGTAATATAGCTTTGGGTTTGCAAGTCAAATTTTTCAACGTTGATTATTTTTGATAGTTGACGTTGATTTTCCTTAGTTTTTTCCATGAAAATTATTAAATCTACTGCTCGTCCGATAAGCCTCCTTTTTTCCCCATTACCTGCCTCCTCCACCAATTCTTCAAGCCTTTCAAGAGCTTCATTAGCACCGTCCGCATGAAAAGTGCCTATTCCGCCCGGGTGTCCTGTATTCCACAGCTTCAAAAGTTCAAGAGCGGCACTGTCACGCACTTCGCCCACCAAAATTCTTTTGGGAGCATAACGCATACAAATTTTGGTTAGATTTCTCATACCAACTTGTGCCAACTCCGAAGTCAAAAAGAAAACAGTGTTGGGACTTTTAGATTGAAGTTCTGCCGTATCTTCCAAAATTATTAACCTGTCATCGGGACATAAACCGTAAAGCTCGTTAATCACAGCATTGACAAAAGTGGTTTTTCCGGAAGAAGTTCCGCCCACAACCATGATATTTTTCCTTTCAACTATAGCACTCTGAACTATGGGAATTACTTCCGTGGTGATAGTCTTAGCTTGCAGGTATTCAGAAAGCGTAATGATTTTATTTGCTTTTTTCCGAATGGTAAAAGACGGCTTTGCCACAATGGGAGGATATGTTCCCTCAAAACGTGAACCATCTAAGGGAAATTGCCCCTCAACTACAGGATTTAGAGCATTGACAGTTAAATCCAAAGCCGAAGCGACTAAACTTAGAATAAGTTTGCTTTGATTGTCCGGAATGTCTCCAATATACCTTTGCTCTTTTCCATATTCTTCAATCCATAACTTACCGTCTGGATTGAGCATAATTTCAATTACCTCCTTATTGTGAAGAGCCGAGATAATCAGCTCTCCACAGTTATGTTCAAGGTTTTTGAGAAGTCTTTCATTGGCAATATTTTTCAAAGCCTACCTCCAAATAAGGGCTATAATATTGAAAAACGTAGACGCACCAATAAATAGACAGGCATAATATAAATGTTGTCTAAGGGCTACAATTTGCTTGGTTTGTTCCTTATGAATTTCTGTAAGTCCGGTAATAGAAACAGTTTTTAATGCTTCTTTCACATCACCAAGCACATTTTGACTTGTCTGCTTAATTTCCAAATTGACATCACTGGACATATCTACAAAAAGTTTGCGTAAAGCTTGCACATAGCCGTCTTGAAGCTTTTTATTTTCCCCAAGGAAAGCATTAAGAATTGTTACAATCATCATGGTAGGATCATCTTGAGGCAAGAAAGTATTATTTTCCTTGCTAACCAAGGCTTGCACTTGCTCAATGGATAATCCAATACCGTTTGGAAGTTTAATCTCCAAAATTTGCTCCTTGTCCTGTGACAAAACATCATTCAAACTTATTTCATCATCTAACGACATACACACTCCTAAAATAAATTAGCTTGCTCAACAGAGCTAAGTAATTGTTTCCAATATTTATTTAGCCTTGAACGCACCGCAATATGTTTTGAATTTTCAATGGCAACTTTTAAGGATTCTTTTCGCATAAAAACTTGTTCTAAATCCTTACCAATAAGCTCTTTATTGCCAATGGGAAGCTCAATAATAGAATGAATATGGTTTTTATAGTCTTTATAACATTGGAATTGAGTAAAAGGCTTGCCATCACGCTCGATAGCTCCAAAGAAAGGATTTAACCAAACCACCAAATCAGAATTTGGAAAATTCTCCGCAAGAGCAATAAATCCATCAATGGTGTCTTCGATGGCCTGCCCACCAGTAATTACTGTGTGAAAATAGATTTTATGACCAAGCTCCCTAAGCGTTTCAAGCATATCAACTTCTTTCATGTACGAACCAAGAGCAATAAAAGAGCTTGCCCCATTATCCACAATAATATATTGCTCTGGAGTTGCATTGCCCAAATACTCAAGCAAATTATCAAAACTTCGATTATTGATATTGCCGTCTTCATTTAGCAAATTAAGCCTTGTTACATGAAATTCTGCATAACCGGATAAAGTGGCATTGACCGGATCAGTATCAAAAGCATAAACCTCAAAATCAAAAAATTTCAAAATTTGATAGTAAAGAGAAGCTATTACAGTTTTTCCAACTCCGCCTTTGCCCTGTAAAATAAAATGAATATTTGCCATTTAAAATTCCTAGAATTTTTCCTGCTTGGTTTTTTCGGTAAGCACGAAACTATTTTTATAGCTATTATTCAAACCGCTTTTGTTTTTATCCTCGTCACCACAGGCACTGCTTTGTGGTTCTTCAACAACACTTTCAAATTTCTCTTTATCATTACGCAACAAGGCCACAAAAGTTGTGTACGCATGAGTGATTTTTCCGCTATCACGTAATTTTTCAAAAACTGTAACGGCCGTATGCCCTTTACTCAAAAGTTTATGAATTTGGGTTCTATTGGCTAAAAATTCAACTCTTGCTTGCCCTGTGCGAACACGTTTAGTCATAATAATTTCAAACTCCTTGGTTAATTTGTTTGAGAAAGTTCAGAAAAGTAATTGGTTGCTTTTCTGTAATTTTTGGAACTTTCCTTTCGGAATATAATTTATCAAAGAGAACTGTGGCATAGCACTCATCAATCTTATTCATGGGCTGAAAATAGAATTTATATTTAAGAAACTCTTCATTCAAGCTATCGTTATTATTTGCTTTATCTTCTATTTTTCTTGCAAGAGTGTACACGGGTGCTTCAAATATACTTGTATTTACTTTTTGCTTATTTTCTTGCTTAGGAAAATCTATATCTTTCCAACGTAGTCCTTTGAGAAAATTAACCAAATGGGGAATAAATCGCCCTTGCTCTCTTTGCCAAGAATGGCTTTGATAAAAACTTTGCACGGCATATTTTATTTCTTCAAAACTTTGGATTTTATTTTTGCGATACAAAGAAATCCAAACATTACGAGCAGATTCTTTTGCCTCTTTGCGTGGGTAGATTTCCCATAATTTCTCAAAATCTTGATTTATTTCTTGAATACCACCCACCAAAGGCTTGTCCGGTTCAGTTTGATTTTCTTGTCTTTTAGGGGGACTTAGGGGGTTAATTTTATTATTTAAATTATTTTCATTAACTTCATTGTCAATTTTTGACATATTGTCATCAGTTTTTGACGGCTTAGAATTAAAATTTTTTGCACTTTCTTCCGGTGAAAACAGAAAAAATGTTTCACCTTTTTCAGTTTGTTTAATTTTAATAAAATTGAATGATAATAGTTGATTGAGCCATGAAATTAACGTATTTCGTGAACAATTAAGCTTAGTTGCCAAGGTGCTTTTTGTAGGATAGCAAAAGCTTTTTGCCCTTGCATAAGAACAAAGTGCAGTATAGAGCATTTTTGCTCCATTACTAAGTTCTTTATGGTAAAATATAAAATTTGGCATAATGCAACCTCTGGCATCTGTTTGTGGAATAAATACTTGCATTTGTTAGTCCTTTTTTGCAAAAAAAAGCGTAAAAATAGACCCCAAAATCTTGACAAAAATCAAAAATTCGGATAATGTATATTCATTGTTAGTCCAAACAATATTGGAGTAAAATGAATTGCTCTATTTAAAGCCCATAACGCCAATTGTGGGCTTTTTTGCTTTTTAATTGCTGATTATTTCTATAATATTCCTTATAGATAAGTATGAGTGGCTGACTCATCAGTGTGTACCCACCACGGAACACAGACAGAAAACTGTTTCGTCAAATTACAAATCAAGAACCTGCCTATAGACAGCAAAATTCTAAAATTTGGGTGCAAAAAAGCACGCTATTTTATAAAGTAAAATAGACGAAACCAATTTCAATTTAATGAAGATGATTTTTTTATTTGATAAAAAAGGAAGAATAGAATTAAAAACATCAATGACAGATGAACAACATAAGCGGTTACAAAAAAGTGTACATTTTCGTGTACAAAATTGACTACTTTTAAATACATGGCTTAACTCCATGTATCTTGTAAACTACTGAATTTATAGAGAGGAAAATGGCAAGACGGAGACCTTTCACGCCGTCAACAGGGGTTCAAATCCCCTTGGGGACGCCAATTATTTCAACTGGTTATAGTACCATTTTTGTTGTCGAAGTAGTTGGGTTACACACTTCAGGTTACAAAAATTATTTATCCCTCAAGACTGCAATTCTTGAGGGATACTTTTTTTAACAAATTACCCACTATTTGCATTTTGCCTTTATTTTTTTGTATGAAATATTATTTCAATTTTTTAAATCAGCTTATTTTTAAGTTGATTTTTTTTATTAAGCATAAACACTGTTTTTGTATGCTTAGTTTTCCGCAGTAGAAGTATTTAAATTTAATAAATTCCCTGCTATTTGTCCGACATCACTGTCACCAAGTGCTTCCACTATATCATTTTGGTCAGAATACAGTCCTGCACTTTTTATATATCTGTCAGTCGTGCTTGTTCTATAGTGCCCCATCAAAATTTGGGCTGCATTTAAACCTGACTGTACAAATGTTATTGCTGCACTGGTATGGCGAATTGCATGGAAGCCAAACTCTTTTACTCCGGCTTTTTTGCAAAGATTTTCCATAAAGTGCATGCGTTGTGTAAAGGGCAGACCCATTTTACTGTTACAATGGGTTTGCATAAAAACATTTTCAACCGGACAAGGCCTGTTTTCTTTCCACCACTTTAAGGCTTTTACCAATTCAGGGTGCATTTGAAGCCAACGCACTCTTTCTTTTCCGCCAGCCTTATTGTCCGTAAGGCGAATTTTAGTTTCTGCAAAATTTATATCTTGCCATGTTAGTTTAAAAATTTCTCCACGTCTTGCCCCTGTAAAATAGAGCGTCAGTAAAAAAATCAAATCTTGACCTGTTGCATGTTGTAAAACTTTAATTAAATCTTCCACCGGTGGCACATATCTATCTTGCCTTTTTACATGAAAAGGTCGTATTGCTAAAAATGGTGAAAATAATTTTGGAAAATCATCAACAAAATTTATTCCCCATGTCCAAGCCGCCAAAAGATTTTTGCGATATTTATTTGCAACATTACTACCCTTTTCATCATTGATTTTCGACAAAAAAGTATATGCTTTTGCGGTTGTGATTTGTTCAAGGGATTTGATTGATTCATTTCCGCAAAAAGTATAAAAATTTTGCAAAACAGTTTGTTTTTCAACAAAAGTCTTGTGGCTCATAGTTCGTTTTACATGATCTAGGTATTTATCTCCCCACAAGGTAAGCTTTTCTAAGTCCGAAAGGGTCACAGCTCCCTGTAGAGCAAGAGCTTTCTGCTTCTCCTCCCATTCCTTGGCAGCTCTCCATTCCGGTCCGTGCTTCTTCCCTGGAGGAAAGTATTTGCAAGTAACTTGCTTCCCGTCTATTACTACCCTTGCCAACCATCGGTTTCCTTTGTCCGCTCTCAAACTTGGCATTTTTGAAATACTCCATAACTGTACCCCAGTTGAAACGCCAGCGGTTCCCAAAGCGTCTGCCTCCTAAGTCGTAAGCTACCCTTTTAACTGTACGTGGGTCAAGTCCTAATTTTTTGGAAACTTGCCTTAATGATAAAAAATCATTATTATTGGGATCTTTTTTGAGTACATGTTGTTTAAATGCATTATTTTTCTTCCATTGTTTTTGACTTTGAACTAAAATCTTTTTTAAGTGTTTATGATTTTCTTTGTTCATAATGTTTCCGTATTAGATCTTTCATTGTTGCACAATTATTCCGAGCTCTCATTCTTTCTTTTTGTCTTAACAAGTTTGCTCTTGTTAATTTACATTCATTCCTAATTTCTTTGTCTGTGTAACCTTTTATAATTAAAAGAAAAGTTTTTTTCCATTTGGGTGTTAATTTAAAATGTGAAAAAGAATTTTCATCTGAGGGATAGAGCTTATACAACATTTCATCTGTATTACGTGACTTAGTTTTTTGTCTTGCCATTTTTATATGATAGATTACAGTATCTTTTGAAATATCAAGACATTTTGCAATATCACATAACTGACACCCCTTTTAATAACAATTTAACAACTTCCTTTTGTCTTTTTGTTAATCTTTGCATAACTATCTCCTTTGATTTTGATTGTAAAAAGGCTTTCATACAAACAAATACCAAAGGAAACAGTTCTTGGGGAGTGGTCTTTTTAATAGGTTTTTGTATTTTTTTAAAAAAAATCTCTAATAAGTGGAAAATTTTGGACATACTTTTTCTGAATGGAGTGACGGTCACCCTTTATGTATTGATAAAAAAGGAAAACCCTTTAAAGGAAGAAGATGTGCTGAATTTGTCAGTGAGGAATTTAGAATAATGGCGTCAGATTTACATAACCTCTACCCTGCTATTGGTGCAGTCAATGCAAGCAGAAGCAATTATAACTTTGCTATGCTTCCCCATGCAAAATCAGACTTGGGAACATGTGAAATGAAAATTGATAATTGAAAAGTCGAACCATCAGAACACGCAAGAGGAAAAATCGCCAGAGCTTACCTTTACATGGAAAATACCTACCCACGATATAAAATGAGCAAACAGCAAAGACAGCTAATGAAAGCTTGGGATAAGATGTATCCTGTAACAATCTGGGAATTTGAAAGAAATGAGCGAATTAAAATTATGCAAGGTAAATATGAATAGTTTTGTATAAGCCCTTTAAGTAAATATTATTCTTTAACAACCTAAAATATAATAAATTTTAAACAGTATAATTTTCAATTCTTGACTTTTAATATTAATAAATATAAAATAAACAATTAACAAATTATAATATTACAGAAATTGTATAAAGGAAAATCATGTCAAACAAAAGAGAACAAGAAAGAGCGGAACTTCACCGCACCATTTGGGGAATTGCCAATGATTTGCGTGGCACTGTCGATGGTTGGGATTTTAAGCAATATGTACTTGGCATAATTTTTTATAGATATATTTCTGAAAATCTCACTTCCTATCTGAATATTTCAGAACGTGAAGCAGGAGATATAAATTTTGATTATGTCAAGCTTTCCGATAATGTTGCTATAAATGCAAAAAATGATGTTGTGGAGACAAAAGGATTTTTTATCCTACCGAGCGAGCTTTTTTGCAATATTCAAAAAAATGCCGATAAAGATGAAAATCTTAATGAAACCCTTGAGCGAATTTTTAAGAACATTGAAGCATCAGCCATAGGAAGTGAAAGTGAAGACAATTTTAAAGGTCTTTTTGACGATATTGACGTAAACAGTAATAAATTAGGCTCTAATGTTATTAAAAGAAATGAAAAACTTGTGAAGTTATTAAATGGTGTTGCTGAAATGAAGCTTGCCGACTTTCAGGGGAATAGCATTGATGCTTTTGGTGATGCTTATGAATTTCTTATGGGAATGTATGCTTCCAATGCCGGCAAAAGTGGTGGTGAATATTTTACTCCTCAAGAAGTTTCTGAACTTCTGACACACATCACTCTTGTGGGTAAAACTGAAGTCAATAAGGTGTATGACCCTGCTTGTGGTAGTGGCTCATTACTGCTCAAATTCGCTAAAATTCTAGGTAAGGAAAATGTTCGCATTGGATTTTTTGGGCAAGAAAGCAATATTACAACTTATAATTTATGCCGTATTAATATGTTTTTACATGATATTCCTTATGACAAATTTGACATTGGACATGAAGACACGTTAATCAACCCCTTACATAGCAATGATGAACCTTTTGAAGCCATTGTTTCAAATCCTCCTTATTCAACAAAATGGGAAGGAAGTGATAACTCTTTGCTTATCAACGATTATCGCTTTTCCCCTGCCGGTGTACTTGCTCCCAAATCTAAATCTGATCTTAGCTTTGTTATGCACTCTTTATCTTGGCTTGCAACAAATGGAACAGCTGCTATTGTTTGTTTCCCCGGTGTTATGTATAGAGGAGGAGCAGAACAAAAAATCAGAAAATATCTTATTGATAACAACTATATAGACTGTATTATTCAACTCCCTGATAATCTCTTTTTTGGCACATCAATAGCAACTTGTATTATGGTATTGAAAAAATCAAAAATGGATAACAAAGTTCTCTTTATTGATGCCTCTAAAGAGTTTAAAAAAGTAACAAATAACAATAAACTTGAACAAAAACATATTGGTAATATACTTGAATACTACGTTAAAGGAGAAAATCTTGATTATATAAGCAAAGTTGCAACAAGAGATGAAATAGAAGAACAAAACTACAATCTTTCTGTTTCAAGCTATGTTGAACAAGAAGATACAAGAGAAAAGATTGATATAGTAGCCCTTAATGCACAAATTAAGGAAATTGTTGCAAGGGAAGAAGTTTTGCGTGCTGAAATTGATAAAATTATAGCTGAGATAGAGAGCTAGAAGATGAAAAAGCAAAATGAAATAACTATTAGAAGTTCAGCCGCTGAATATCTCACCTATATTTCTGCCGTAGGCGATGTGCAATCTAGTGTTGAAATGCGTTATGAAGATGAAAACATTTGGCTCACACAAAAAATGTTAGCTACTCTCTATGGTGTTGATGTAAGAACAATAAATGACCACATTGAAAAAGTTTTTAAAGATAATGAATTGAGTGAGATACCAACTATCCGAAATTTTCGGATAGTTCAACAAGAAGGTTCTCGCAAAGTTGAAAGAGAAATAAAGCATTACAATCTACAGATGATTATTGCTGTAGGTTTCAAAGTTAATAACGAAAGAGCGGTTCAATTTCGTAAGTGGGCGAATGGTATTGTAAAGGATTACACTATTCAAGGTTGGACAATGGACGTTGAACGCTTGAAAAATGGTGGAACAATCCTTACAAATGATTATTTTGAACGTCAGCTTGAAAAAATTAGAGAAATTCGCCTTTCCGAACGCAAATTCTATCAAAAAGTAACAGATATTTATGCTACTTCAATAGATTATGATTCTAAAGCCACAGCTACAAGGCGTTTTTTTGTAGCTATCCAAAATAAAATTCATTATGCTATTCATGGAAACACGGCAGCAGAAGTTATATTTGATAGAGCAAATCATCAAAAAGAAAATATGGGGCTTACTTCATGGGAGGAAGCACCTCATGGAAAAATACATAAATACGATGTAAGTATTGCAAAAAACTATCTTTCTGAATATGAACTTGGGCAAATGGAGCGTATTGTTTCTGCTTATTTGGATATGGCAGAAGTGCAAGCAATGCGTAAGATTCCAATGACTATGGCAGACTGGGAGAAGAGATTAAACGGCTTTCTCACTCTTTGGGATAGAGATATTTTACAAGACAATGGAAAAATAAGTGCTGAACTTGCAAAAAATCATGCAGAAAGCGAATTTGAAAAATACCGCATTATTCAAGATAGGCTTTATAAAAGTGACTTTGACAGATTTTTAGAGTTGGAAGAAATCTCTAAAGGCGGTAAAGATGAGTAAACTTGAACAATTGATTAAAGAGCTTTGCCCCGAGGGTGTGGAGAGTATCGTATTGGAAAAACTAGGTAAAGTTTCAATGTGCAAGCGAATTTTAAAGTCTGAAACTAACTCTAATGATGGAATTCCATTTTATAAAATTGGAACATTTGGGAAAAAAGCTGATGCCTTTATTTCTTTTGAGCAGTTTAAAGAATATAAAAATAAATTTTCTTTCCCAAACAAAGGAGATATTTTAATTTCAGCTTCTGGAACAATTGGCAGAACAGTAATCTATAACGGTGAACCTGCATATTTTCAAGATTCAAATATTGTATGGTTGGCACATAATGAAAGCAAGTTACTAAATAAATTTCTTTTCTACTACTACCAACTTGAACCTTGGAATATTTCAACAGGTGGTACAATTTCACGACTGTATAATGATAATATTAATAAAATAAAAATCCCTCTCCCTCCTCTTGCAGTGCAAGAGGAAATTGTCAAGATACTTGACAATTTCACGGAGCTTACAGCGGAGCTTACAGCAGAGCTGTCAGCACGCAAAAAGCAATATGAGTATTATAGGGAACAGCTTTTGTCTTTTGGTGATGATGTTGAATGGGGAACTTTAAATAAAATTTCTGAAAATTTAGACTCTAAACGTAAACCAGTCACTAAAAGTTTACGCAAACAAGGGCAATATCCATATTACGGAGCTTCTGGGATTGTAGATTATGTTGAAGATTATATTTTTGATGGTGATTTTCTTCTCATTTCAGAAGATGGTGCTAATCTAGTAGCAAGAACAACTCCTATAGCATTTTCAATCACAGGCAAAAATTGGGTAAACAATCATGCTCATGTCTTAAAATTCAACACGTATGAAGAGCGAAGATTCGTAGAGATTTACCTCAATTCAATAGACTTGTCCCGCTACATTTCTACAGCGGCACAACCCAAGTTAACAAAAGAGAATCTAAATAAAATTCCAATACCCATCCCCCCACTTGACGAACAAGAACGCATAGTAGCAATTCTCGATCGCTTCGACACTCTTGTAAACAATATAAAAGAAGGCTTACCTGCTGAAATTGAAGCAAGAAAAAAGCAGTATGAATATTATAGGGATAAACTTTTGAGTTTTCCATGTATTAATTAACTATAAGGAATTTTATGACAATTCAATCTCAAAGCTATATTTCTATAGTCGCCGACATTAAAGAGCAGATTATAAAAGCTCAGTATTCAGCAGTCCAAGCTGTTAATAGTGAACTCGTTCTCCTTTATTGGAATATCGGAACAATTATTAATGCACAAAAAGAATGGGGAAATAAATTTATTGATAAATTGTCTGCTGACATAAAATTAGAATTTCCAAATATGAAAGGTTTTTCTCAAAGAAATTTAAAGTATATGACTAAATTTGCAGAAACTTTTCAAGAATTGCAAATTGTGCAAGAGGTGCTTGCACAAATTAGTTGGTATCATAATATTACATTATTAGATAAAATAAAAGAGAAAGAACAAATTTTGTGGTATGCTATGCAAGCAAAAGTGAACGCATGGTCAAGAAATGTTCTGGTACATCAAATAGAGTTACAACTTTATCAAAGGCAAGTATCTACTGAAAAATTGACTAACTTTAATAAAAAATTACCACAAATTCAAGGGAAATTAGCCGAACAACTTATTAAGGATCCATATATTTTTGATTTTCTGCAACTTGGGAATGATTTTCATGAAAGAGAACTGGAAAAAGCTCTCATTCAAAATATCTCTCAATTTTTACTGGAACTTGGAACCGGTTTTGCATATATAGGACGGCAATACCATTTGGAAGTTGACGGTGAAGATTTTTATATCGACCTCCTTTTTTATCATTTGCATTTGCGTTGTTATATTGTGATAGAACTTAAAGTTGATGACTTTAAGCCAGAATATGCAGGAAAACTAAATTTTTATCTAACAGCTGTGGATAAACAGTTGAAACATGAACAAGATAATCCGTCTATTGGCTTATTGCTTTGCAAAAAGAAGAAAAAACTTATCGTTGAATATTCGCTTATGAGTGTAGATAATGCCATTGGAGTTGTTGAATATACCGTAACAAAAAGCCTTCCACAAGTATACAATGAAAAACTACCAACAATAGAGGAGCTTGAATCTCGCTTTTCAAAAACAATAGAAGAAATAGAAAACCATAAAAAGGAAAAATAAAAGATGTTTGATATACTCTCACAATCAGATAAATCGACTGTTGTTTCTGAATATATTCCCGAAAAAAGAAAAAAAGATTTTCAAAGTGAAGCAGAACTTGAAAAAGATTTAATCAGGCGTCTGATTTTGCAAGGTTATGAGTATATTAATATTACTTGTGATGAAGATTTAAATAAAAATCTTCGGATACAACTGGAAAAACTCAATAATTACACTTTTTCAGATAATGAATGGAATAATTTTTATTCTCAAAATATTGCTTCAAAAAATTCTGACATCATCGAAAAAACAAGAAAAATTCAAGAAGATTATGTGCAAATTCTTACTTGTGATGATGGGCGTTCCAAAAATATAAGACTTATTGATAAAAAAGATATTTATAAAAATCATCTGCAAGTTCTCAATCAGTTTGAACAAAATGAAGGCAATTTTAAAAATAGATATGATGTCACAATTTTAATAAATGGATTTCCTCTTGTGCATGTGGAGTTGAAACGTCGTGGTGTTGCCATTCGTGAAGCTTTTAATCAGATCAACCGTTATCAACGTGATAGTTTTTGGGCAGGAAGCGGACTTTTTGAATATGTTCAGCTTTTTGTTATCTCAAACGGAACGCACACTAAATATTATTCCAATACCACAAGAAATCAGCACATTAAAGATAATACATCAAGTAAGAAAAAAGCAAAAACAAGTAATAGTTTTGAATTTACCTCTTTTTGGGCAGATGCCAATAACACTACCATTCCCGATTTGGTTGACTTTACCAAAACATTTTTTGCAAAGCATACTTTATTGAATATATTGATAAAATACTGTGTGTTTACTTCGGAAAACTTGCTTTTGGTTATGCGTCCTTATCAAGTTGTGGCAACCGAAAGAATTATCAATAGAATTGAAATTTCAACGAATTATAAGAAAACAGGCACTCTTGAAGCAGGCGGATATATTTGGCATACTACAGGATCGGGCAAAACTCTAACCAGTTTTAAAACTGCTCGCTTGGCAAGCCAAATGCAGGGCATAGACAAAGTTCTTTTTGTGGTAGACAGAAAAGACTTAGACTATCAAACCATGAAAGAATACGACAGGTTTGAAAAAGGAGCGGCTAACAGCTCTGTATCTACTGTTGTCTTAAAAAAGCAACTTGAAGATGAAAATGTTAAAATCATTATCACCACCATTCAAAAGCTAGATAATTTTCTTAGAAAAAATAAAGAACATTCAGTTTATAAAAAACATCTTGTGCTTATTTTTGATGAATGTCATCGCTCACAATTTGGCGATATGCACAATAACATTACAAAATCATTCAAGAATTATCATATTTTTGGATTTACGGGAACGCCTATCTTTGTCAAAAATTCAGGGCAAGGCAAATTTATTAATCTACGCACAACAGAACAAGCTTTTGGTGATAAACTGCATAGCTATACAATAGTTGATGCTATTCACGATAAAAATGTCTTACCCTTTCGCATTGATTATATAAACACCATAAAAACATGCGATAATATTCGAGACAAAAAAGTTATTGCTATCGACAAAGAAAAAGCCTTATCAGATCCTGAGCGTGTCAGCGAAATAGTTAGCTATATCTTGGAGCATTTTAATCAAAAAACCTATCGCAAGCAAGTCGGTTCAGAATTTAATATCAATGTGATTAGTAATGTTGAGAAAATGGCGAAATCTAAAAATAATACTGTTGCTGAAAAGAAAGAAAAAAGAAGAGTTGATGGCTTTAATTCAATTTTTGCTGTTGATTCTATTGCTATGGCAAAAAAATATTACCAAGAATTTCAAAGGCAAATGCAAGGGGAAAATTTGCTTCGTGTTGCAACAATCTTTTCCTATAATCCAAATGAAGAAGACCCAGATGACATCTTTATTGACGAAAACTTTGATACTGCTGAACTTGATATAAATTCAAGGGAATTTTTGGAAAATGCCATTAAAGATTATAATAGTTATTTCAATACAAGTTATGACACTTCTGCCGATAAATTTCCTAATTATTACAAAGATATTTCGCTTCGCATGAAGAATAGAGAAATTGATTTGCTTATTGTTGTCAATATGTTCTTAACAGGTTTTGATGCAACAAGTTTAAGGAAGCACTGATTAATAAGCAAAATATCTGATGTTCAAATTTTAATTTTT
>CAYJGE010000017.1:0-30323 GCA_964369835.1 uncultured Mailhella sp. | reverse complement strand
ATTTTGACTCGAAAATTAGAAATTTTGAAATTATAATCATTGTTCAGAGGGTTCTATTAGGGCATTTTTGGAAAAAAATTGTCCTGAAATGCCCTAAACACTTCATTGGAGCATGGCAACATTGAAGTGCAAAAAGCAAGAATAGAAGAGGCTTTGCCACTTCGTTAAATGATTGCTTTTTGAAAGTTTTATAGGGTAGAGTTCTCAATTTTTATTGAAACTGCTCTAATACAATAATGGATTTATACAAAATTGTCCTATCCAGTTAAATAACTGCTTTGATTTGTATGAAAAATTTACCTTGAATATGATCTATTTTGAAAGTAAAAGCCAGTTGATTAAATTGATAAAACTGTAGAATGAATTTCAGCATGGTGTATTTATTGTCAAACTTTAAGTCTTTATCGAAAAATTTCTATATTTTATCTGAAATTATTTGTGATTTCAATTGTATAAGTCTTGATTTGTAAAATGATATTTTGAGTTTTGTTTTGAATTTATTGTTGAAATTGCCATGAAAATCTATTTTTATAGGGAAACATAATGAAAAAATTTTGAAGAAGTGGTTTATTGAATGGTTATTATTTTTCTATTCATTACATAAAAATCATTCTTTACATTTCACAGAAAAACTGCTATACAATGTTATACTATGTAGTTGAAAATGAAATGTAAAAAATATGCATGGTATTTATTACAATATTGTTGTTGAACTGTTATAAACACGAATAATTTATTTTGGTTAGTATAAAAAAAGCTCCTACATAAATAAAAAAGAATACATATCAAAACCTAGAGTGGTAAACATCCGTAAAAGTATACAATAAAAAATAACTGATGGATATAAAATGAAATTTTAGAAAACATCAAAAAAAGACATTATTGCCTTTACTAGCATTGATAAAGATGGTATCATTGCTAATATTGATGATGATAAAAGTGATATTTTAGTATAAATACTGATTTGTCTATTGAGCAAATGTTAGCTTTTATTTGTGATGGTATCAAACCTGAATTTCTAAAATTATCGAAACTTTTTATTAGTTTTTTATTGTAAAGCTTGTCATTATTTTTACTTGCTCCATATGCTTGAAAATTTAATTTGGCGATGTCCATGACGGGTGTATGATGTTTCTATACCGCTTCTTATTTTTATTGTGAATTATTACTTATTGCAGTTTATTATAATTAAATTATGGCACAAAGATGTCGTTGTGACAAGTGCGCTATATGAATTGGTTTATTTCATCTTTATAATTTACTATACAGGGTTTCTTACCACATGTAAACGAGATTAAAATGACACCTTATCTAAAAGAATTAGAAAATGAAAGTATTTATATTATCAGGGAAGCATACGCAAGTTTTAAAAATCTTGCCATGCTTTATTCAATCGGTAAAGACTCGTCTGTGCTGTTGCATTTAGTCAGAAAAGCTTTTTATCCCAATACTATTCCTTTTCCCTTGCTTCATGTTGATACCACATGGAAATTCAATGAGATGATAGAGTTTCGAGATATGATTGTAAAAAAGCATAGTCTTGACTTGCGTGTTTATTCAAATCCAAGTGGTAAAGAAAACAACATCACTCCTTTCAGTGTCGGTTCATCACGATATACAGATATTATGAAGACTCAAGCTCTCAGGCAGGCCCTAGATTTATATAGTTTTGATGCAACCATTGGCGGAGCACGAAGAGATGAAGAGAAATCTCGTGCCAAAGAACGTATTTTTTCTGTGCGAACAAATCATCGTTGGGAGCCTAGAGCGCAAAGACAAGAGCTTTGGAATAATTATAATACACACTTAGCACATAATGAAACTATGCGTGTTTTTCCTTTATCAAACTGGACAGAACTTGATGTTTGGGAATATATACGTGAAGAATATATTGAAATAGTTCCTCTTTATTATGCAAAGAAACGCCCTGTGGTTTTTCATGCAAATACTTGGCTTATGATTGACGATATTGCAAAACTACCGCCTGACTTCTTTGATAAAAATTCAAAAATTGAAGAAAGACTAGTGCGTTTCAGAACTCTTGGTTGTTGGCCTCTATCGGGGTGTTTTGATTCCTCAGCTTCAAACCTTGATGAAATTATTGAAGAACTTAAAGCTACAAGATATTCAGAAAGGCAAGGAAGACTTATCGATTCAGATCAAGTAGGCTCAATGGAAAAGAAAAAGCAAGAGGGATATTTCTAATGAGTGTAAACAAACATAAAGATATAGTTCGCCTTATTACTTGCGGTAGTGTTGACGACGGAAAAAGCACATTGATCGGGCGTATGCTCTACGATAGCGGAGTATTATATGAAGACCAATTGAGAAAGCTTGAAGAGTCAAAACTCACAGGTGGACAACTGGATTATTCTACACTTTTAGATGGGTTGTTATCTGAACAAGAACAGTCCATTACCATTGATTTGGCGTATCGTTCATTTGCTACCGGAAAAAGGCGGTTTTTGATTGCCGATGCGCCTGGGCATGAAGAATATACAAGAAATATGATTACAGGTGCAAGCCATGCAGACTTGGCAATTTTGCTTGTAGATATAACAAAAGCTCGCAATAATATAGAAAATAATGAAACACTCCTTGTGCAAACACGTCGTCACTTATCTATTGTTTCTCTTATGAAGATAAGTCATGTTGTGATTGCAATCAATAAAATTGATGCTCTTGACTATTCTCAAGAATACTATGAAAAAGTGAAAAAATTTTGTGATTTTTATGTCCAACATCTTGATATTGAACATATAGATTGTGTACCTGTATCAGCTCTTTATGGTGATAATGTTTATTATAAAAGTGATAATACACCTTGGTATACTGGGAAAACTTTACTTTCTCTTTTAGAAAATTTTAAAAAATCTGTACCAAATGATGACTTTATCTTCCCTGTACAGCAGGTTCTTCCTTTTCAAGATATTAATGATAAAGCTAATTTAAAAAGGGCCTTAGGTGGAACAATTTTTTCAGGGAAAATTCAAGAAGGGCAAGAAGTAATAATTTTGCCCTCAAATGAAAAAAGTAAAATTGAATCTATTTTTACTTTTGATGGTACAATGAAAAAAGCTGAAAGAGGAGAAGCTATAAATATTGTAATTAGAGATTCTGTAGATATTGCAAGAGGTTATATTGTTGTTAATAAAGAAGAAGCCTTGAATGTTTCTGACTTATTTGCAGCTCATATCATTTCTATGGATAAAAAAGATATAATTGTGGGTAGAACATATCTTTGTAAAATTGGTTTTTTTGAGGTCACAGCAACTATTCTTGAAGTCACATCTAAGCTCAATTTAGAAAATCAGTTTGAAGAAAGTGCAAAAGTAATAAAGAATAATGAAATAGGATTGATTAAATTTTCTTTATCGCGCCCTCTTCCTTTTGTTCCTTATAATAAAAATAAGCAGTTAGGTTCTTTTCTCTTTATTGATCCCATTTCTGCACAAACCATTGCTTGCGGCATGATCAGGCATGATTTATATAGAAGTCATTCTATTGTTTGGCATGAGTTTGATCTTACACCACAAATGTTTGCAGAGCAAAAAAAACAAAAGCCATTTGTTTTATGGTTTACAGGTTTATCGGGCTCAGGTAAATCCACGCTTGCCAATGCCCTTGGGAAAATGCTTTTTGCAAGAGGCAATCATATTTATCAGCTAGATGGTGATAATCTTAGACATGGGCTCAATAAGGATTTAGGATTTACTGAGGCAGACAGGGTTGAAAATATCCGCCGAGCTTCAAATGTTTCAAAACTTATGTGTGATGCTGGGCTTGTTGTGCTTGCCACATTTATTTCCCCTTTTGAAAAAGATAGAGAAAATATTCGCACTATCTTTGAAGAAAATAAATTTTTTGAAATTTTTGTAGATACTCCTCTTGAAATTTGTGAGCAGCGTGACCCTAAAGGACTTTATAAAAAGGCAAGAAATGGAGAAATTCCTAACTTTACAGGTATTTCCTCGCCATTTGAGAAACCAAAAAATCCTGACTTACACCTTGACGGAACCTTATCCATTGAAGAATTATGCAAAAAAGTTTTAGCATTTATTGATGATATTAATCGATAGGTGATTTTCATGATTTTAGTTGAAATGTTATGCAAATAATGTCTGATAGGTGGGGAAAAATTTTTCCTTTTATAAAAACTCTTGAGAGTTATAGTAGAGAAAAGGGAAAGGCTGATTTATTTGCCGGATTAACTGTTGCTATTGTGGCAGCACCACAGTCAATGGCTTATGCACATATAGCAGGATTTTCTCCTGTATATGGCTTATATGCTTTAATTTTTCCTGTAATTATCAGCGCTCTATGGTCTTCTTCTAATTTTCTTGTTGCAGGCCCTACAAATGCTTTATGCATGTTGGTATATGCCTCCATGGCACAGATTTTTATTGAAAATTCTCCTTTACAATTACTTCCTGAAAATGTAAGGATTCAATATTTATTATTAATAACTGTTTTAGCCGGCTTTATACAATGCCTTGGTGGTATTTTAGGCTTTGGAAAATTTTTAAAACTTATTTCTTACTCAGTGATTTTAGCCTTTACAACAGGGGCATACTTGCTTATTATACTTGGGCAAATAAAAACTTTTCTCGGCTTAAAATTTGCAAGTCCACATGAAATATCGGAATTTATTATTATATTATTTCAGTCGATTACCTATGTTAATTTTCCATCTCTCAGTATTTCTTTGTTGACATTATTTTTGATTGTCGCTATTAAGAGATTTTTTTTAAAAGCACCCTATGTCATATTGGCTCTTGTTATTGCAAGTGTTATACATCATATTGGAAATTTATCAATCTATGGAGTTGAAACATGTCTACCTGTTCCACATATTTTACCATCTGTTTTTATTCCTGAATTTATTATTATGAAAGAAATATTTAATAATGCATCTTCTACAATTATTCCAATTCTTACTTTTGCCTTACTTGCTTCAATAGAAAGTGTGGCCATTGGAAGAGCTATGGCAGGAGAAAAAAATGTTTCTTTTTCAGCAAATCAAGAACTTATAAGCGGTGGACTTGGAAATATTGTTGCAGGTTTTACTTTTTCACTTCCCAGTTGTGGTTCATTTTCTCGTTCGGCAGTAAATAAATCTAGTGGAGCTCAGACTATTTTTTCTGCTATTTTTTCAGCCCTATTTATTATGATGGCCTTACTTTTATTTGGACAATTTGTTTCTTTTATTCCACTTGCATCATTATCGGCATTGCTGATGTATATTTGCTGGAATATGTTAAGAATAAGAGAAATGATTGTTATTGCAAAAGAATCACCGACAAATCGTATTATTTTATGTACAACTCTTATTAGTGTACTTGTTTTTGGTTTAATACAAGCTATTTTTATAGGAATATTCATTTCTTTCATTCTTTCAAAGTTTTTTAGAAAAATAATTTAACCTAATAAATAATACTAAAAATTATATTGATTTGCATAGCACAATATTAAAATGTAGAGTTATAAACTTTATGAAGTGGATAGATAAAGAAAGATCTTAATAACACACGGGTTTATTGTCTGGATGGAAAACCTCGTGATTCCCTCAACAAAAACGATATGCATTAGTTGTGAAATTCATAGCAAGCTAATTTGACAACTTAATTTGACAATACAAAAATGATATTGTAAAATATTTATTGAAAATGATATTGTTCTAAAGATGTTGAGAATACTTAGATAACAGGAATTATAAATGTCTTCAAATCCATTACACGTAGTTATTGTAAACCACTACATTATGCGCTCAGGAATAACTAAATTTGTTACGAGGCTTGCTAATGCTATGGTTGAACGTGGACATAAAGTTACAATTTATTCTCAAAAGCACATACCTCGAATTTTTTACCCATTATATAAAATGGCTTATAAAATATACACATTAACACTACCTTCTTATATAAAACCTGTTCCTCCTCGTGGTTGTGAAAAACTTAAGGATATGTATCATCTTCACCCATCTGTGAATATAGCTCTTTATAAATCCACTGATAACAATCTTAAAATACAAAAACTAAGAGCAGAATTACGTGAGCTTAATCCCGATGTTTGTATTTGTCCTCTTGCTGATGCAAACCAGATGATATGGGCAGTCACCTTACTTGGCACAGGTATTCCATATATCTGTTCCGAACACCATTCTCCACGCACCATAGAAAATCATTTTAGCGTAAGACAAGTGCGCCTTGCTGCTATGAGTGGAGCTGATGCAATACATTTACTTTTACCGTCCTACCTTGAAAGTCTTCCCGATTTTTTAAAAGAGCGTGCAAGGGCTATACCTAATTCTATTAAAATTCCTCCTATAAGTGCATCACCTAGAGGTGATGATAAGAAAAAGAAGAGAATACTTTGGTTAGCAAGACTTGATGATGATTTAAAACAATGGCGTTTAGCCATGGATGCATTTGCCATTCTTGCAAAAAAATATCCTGATTGGCAAATGCGTATGGCAGGAGACGGACAAGACAGCAAAATAGCGAATAAATATCTTGCCGATCTAAATTTGGGAGAGCGGTTAAAGCTTTTAGGTGATGTCAAAGATGTACAAAGTGAATATAATTCAGCGCATATATATTGCTTTTCTTCACGCACAGAGGGTTTACCTACCTCTCTTTTAGAAGCCATGGCAAGCGGTTTGCCCAGTGTTGCTTTTGCTGAATGTGAAGGAGTTAAAGAGCTTATAAAGCATGAGCAAAGCGGTATTATTGTTGAGGAAATGACAGTCGAAGCATTGGTAGAAGGCATGGAGCGTTTAATGCTTGATGCTGAATTACGTCAAAAATTAGGCGTGAATGCACGTTTTGCTATGGAGGACTATAATGAAAAGAAAATATTTGATAATTGGGACGATTTAATCAAACAAGTGGCATTAAGCAAGGGAAATACTGTACTTGATACATTTTCAAAAGAGCCTCTTGCCTCTAAAGCACGCCTTGTGTCTGTTTCAAGACGAGAATGGCTATGGCGAGATTTTGGAAAATCCTTGTTTTTAACTAATATTATGTTCAAATTACAGGACTGGAAAAGGGGGAGGAATGAATAGTGAAAATAATATTCGCCCTATCCATATTGCTATAGGTAATGGATCTTTATGTTATAGTCGAGGTGGTACTGAGCGAGTAGCGACTAATTTATCTGCTGCATTGTATGTACGTGGGCATAAGGTCACTTTACTTTCATTAATTTTAGATAAAAAAACAAGTCCTGTATATGAAATAGCTGATGGCGTACAGCATCTTTCAACCAAATATAGTGGTAAGCAGTCAGATATTAATGCTTTACGAGAACGTATTCTCAAAGAGAATGTTGATGTTTTTCTTGCTTTGGAATCAGGTTCAAATTTTCTTTATTGGGCTGTACTTTGTAATGGTAGTGGTATTCCTCTTATTTGCTCTGAACGTTGTGATCCTATTCGTTATATTGAGAATATTGTTTGGCATCGTGCCGGAAGGTATGCTGCTTTAAGTGGTGCAGATGTCATTCATGAACTTTTGCCATCGTTTGTAGATACAGTTCCTGATTTTTTGCAAAATAGAGTGTGTGTTATTCCAAACACTCTTCCGACAAATACCTTAAAAGCATATGCTGAAGGCAAGGAAAATCAACGCAAAATATTACTTTATTTAGCTCGTTTTGCAGATCAAAAGCGACCTGAAATATTGGTTGAAGCTTTTGAAATAATTGCACATAATTTTCCAGAATGGGATTTAGTTATGTGGGGTCATGGACCTAATTACGAAAAAGTCAAAACATTAATAGATAAAAGTGTATTTAAAGAAAGAATATATGTAAAAGGTGAATGTACTGATTCAGCCTCTGCCTATGCCAATGCTCAAATTTATTGTTTGCCCTCTGCCTATGAAGGTTTTCCAAACTCCGTATTAGAGGCCATGTGTGCAAAATTGCCTGTTGTTGGTTTTGCGGCCTGTTCCGGTTTATATGATGTGGTGGAGCATGAAAAAACAGGATTACTTGCTTTTGAAGAGAGTGCCGAGGCTCTAAGCAAATCTCTTGCTACTTTAATGGAGAGTGATGTATTGCGAAAAGAAATGGGTGAATATGGTTATCTTAGAGCACATGAAAAATACTCTCCCGAAGAAGTTTATACACAATGGGAAAAACTATTATATGAAACTTCAAAATTGAAAGGTAATACAGTTCTTGATAGCTTCACTGAAGAGCCTTTCATTTATCAAGCAAGACTTTTATCTGCCGCCAGAGCAGAATATTTGCTGAGAACCTTTGGTACACCTATGCCTTACAGTATACCATGGTGGTGGGAAAGAATGAAGTATTTAGTAAAAAATGTATTTATGAAACTACGGAAAATAGCTTAGTAATTTTAATTGTATAAAGGTAGTATATTGTTGTATGTGTGGGATAGCAGGATATTTTAGTTTGAATCAAAAGGAGTCAAAGGACTTACTTCATACACGTATTTTGAGTATGACCCAAGCCTTGTATAGGCGTGGACCGGATAGTGGCGGTTTATGGATTCAAGCAAAATCAGGTCTTGCTTTGGGGCATCGCCGCCTTGCTATACGTGACCTTTCTCCTCTTGGACATCAGCCCATGTGCTCTTCTGATGGACGTTATGTTCTTGTTTATAACGGTGAAGTATATAATACTCAAGAGCTTAAAGCACAGCTGGCAACTAAAAATATCTATCCAAAAGGTACTTCTGACACGGAAATAATCCTTCTTTTTTTCATGGTTTTTGGTATTGAAAAAACTCTAAAAAATCTTTTAGGTATGTTTGCTCTTGCTCTTTGGGATACACGCGAAAAGCACCTTACCATTGCTCGTGATCGTTTTGGGGTAAAGCCCTTGTATTGGTTTTATGACCAACAACGATTTATGTTTAGTTCTGAGTTAAAAAGCTTTTATGCTTTAGATGATTGGCATGGAAAAATTGATAATGACTCTCTTGCACTATTTTTGCGTTATGCCTATATTCCGGCTCCTTACAGCATTTGGCAACAAACCAATAAACTAGAGCCTGCTCATAGATTGGATATAGACAGGCATGGAAATATTAAAATCACGTCCTATTGGGATAGTCTTGCAATTGCCAAAGAAGGAAGAGAAAACCCTTTTGACATTAATACAACTAATGAAAATGTATTTAGAGATGAACTTGATACTTTGCTTACAGATGCGGTTGAAAGGCGTATGGTTGCAGATGTTCCTGTCGGGTCTTTTTTATCCGGCGGAATTGACTCAAGTTTGGTTTCTGCTCTTATGCAAAAATGTAGCACAAATAAAGTGCGAACATTTAGTATAGGTTTTAATGAAGCTGACTTTAATGAAGCTCCATATGCAAAAGCTGTTGCTAAACATCTTGGCACGGATCATACAGAATTTTATGTGTCTGAACAAGATGCTTTTGATATTGTACCCTCCTTGCCGGATATGTATGATGAACCCTTTGCCGATCAATCACAAATTCCTACAGCCTTACTATCATGTATAACAAGAAAACATGTTACAACGGTATTATCGGGTGATGGTGGCGATGAATTATTTGCCGGTTATGGACGTTATCTGTCTTATTTGAAAAACGTTCCAAAATTTTATCCTGTGTCATCATATGCCAAAATTTTGGCAAATAGTTTACTTTCTATAAGGGCACATACATGGGAAAATTTTGCAAAGTTGATTCCCTCCAAGTATCGTCCTCGTCATGCCGGTGCTCGTATACATAATTTTGCCGATATAAAATTGAAAGGTACGGCTTTAGATTATTATATGCGCTATCATCAGCATTATTGGTGGGTGCCATCCTCAATACTGCGAAAGGGTACGGCTAAGCCTGTATTGTCAAATCTATCTGCTATTGAAAATACCTTGGGTAATGCTTTATCCTCTGTTCAATATATTGACACTTTGACCTATCTACCCGAAGATATTCTTACAAAAGTTGATAGGGCAAGTATGTATTATTCTTTAGAAACAAGAGTTCCTTTATTAGACGTGAGAGTCTATGATTTTGCCATGCACATACCTGAAAATTGGCGTATGCAACAAGATGATGGTAAATATTTTTTAAGAAAAGTTTTACATAAATATATACCAAAAGACTTGGTTGAACGACCAAAGATGGGTTTTGGTATTCCAATTGACCAATGGATACGGGGAGGACTAAGACCATTTGCAGAACATTACTTGTCAAAAAAATATTTAGACAATCAAGGCATATTTTTTGCAAGTCCTTTAAGTGTTGCTTTGGAAAGTCATTTTTCTGAACAAAGAAACTGGGGATATCTACTTTGGATTATACTGATGTTTCAGGCTTGGTATGATAATTTGGCAAATAAGACAACACGTTTTATCGATTTAAATATTGATGTGGTTTTTGATAACAATTAAAAAGCAAAGCTATCTTGATAAAAAGTATAAAAATAAATAAGTTAACGGTGTAAGTAAATTGCACATACTCTTGACTTTTGGTCGCACTGACTTGTGCCAATACTTTTATGAACGGAAAAACTGCACGATTAGAAAGAGGTCATACGTAAACAATAAATAGTTTTTTACCTCACACGGCAAGAGATAGAAAAAATAATGAATAACAAATTACAATAGCGAGCAACTATACAATGCAAAACACATCAATAATCGAAGATGACATAAAATATGCTTATGACCTTTTACAACTTCATTACTTACCTTTTTTTGGATTAAATTCGATATCACAGTCACATGTTTGTGAAATAGGGCCGGGAAAAAACTTGGCTGTTAGTCTGTTTTTTAAAAGTATGGGTGCTGAAAAAGTATTTGCAATAGACAAATATCCAACTGCATGGGATAATGAATATCATCCTGTATTTTATAAGCAATTTGCTGATTTTGTTTTAACCAAATTTCCCAATGCCAATCGGACAGTTTTTGATGAATATATAGTATCGAAAGGAAAAAGTGTTGATGGTTTTTATACTTTAGCAGAAGATGCAGAACTTTTAGAAGGTATTCCCAATAAGAGTATAGACTTTATATGTTCTTGGGCTGTGCTTGAACATTTATATGATCCTGCAAAAGCCTTTACAAGAATAGCAGAAATTACCAAAAAAGGCGGAAAAGGCATACATCAAGTGGACTTTCGAGATCATCAGGATTTTACACGTCCTTTGGAATTTTTGTTACACTTTTTCCGCATAAATGAAAAATTAGACAAAGAAACTTACGACTGGATTGCAAAACGTTTAAATAGATCTGATGCACATGAGCTTGGAGATTATGGTCTTATTCGCCGTCAGTGTGGGTTTTGGGGAAATAGTTTTAGAGCATGTGAATATGATAATCTATGGAAACAGAATGGATTTAATATTGTAGATTTTGATGTGAATTGTTTTGTTGAGCAAGAATATTTTGATGATTTTATGCCAAGACTTCTACAAGCAAACACTTCCTATGCAAAACTAAGTTATGAAGAATTCAGTATTTTAGGTGGTTTGTATAAAGTTCAATTAAATTGAGCAAAGAGGCAGTTTTATGAAAATACAACACAATATAATACGCAATAAGCCTACACAAATTGCATTAGAACTAAGCAATATGTGTAATGCTAAATGTATTATCTGTCCGCTGTTTCAAGGCAATGACCAAGTGGACAAAAATATTCGTAAACCTATGAATATGACGTATGCACTATTTAAAAAAGCTGTGCATGAAATAAAAGATTGGTGTCCGGACTCCGTAATTTTTTTAAACATGTTTGGCGAACCATTACTTGATCCTGATTTTTGCAAAAAATTGGAATTGCTTAATGAATTAGAGCTTGCAAACAATGTATACCTTCAAACTAATGGTGCTTTATTGAGTGACGAAATTGCTTATAGTATACTGAAAAACAATGTAGGCACAGTAGTTCCGTGTTTTGATGGTGCTGATAAAGAGACATTTGAAAAAATACGTTGCGGTATCAGTTTTGAAAAAGCACTGCAAAATATAACAAGCTTTGTTAATTTAAGAAATGAACTTAAATTTCCTACACGAATAGCTTTACAGCATGTTGTAACTCCGACAAATCAAAACCAGCACAAAAAATGCTATGATTTATTTAAACCAATACTAAAACAACAAGATGTTCTCAATATTCAAACGGCAACAGCATGGTCAAGTTTGGCATTAAGGAATCTCACATGTTTAGATTTCCAAAAAGAGCAAGTAGGTTTTACCTGTGATATGCTTGAAAATACAATGATTGTTCTTTCTGATGGAAATGTGTGTGCGTGTTGTCATGATTATAATTTAAAACTAGGAAGTATGGGCGACCTTAACACATATTCAATGCAGGAAATTTGGAATAGTCAAAAATATGCTGCACTAATCCAAAGTATAAGTAAAGGAAACAAATTTTTAAAAACTCCTTGTACTGAGTGTACATATTTGTTTGCAAATTTTAAAAAAAATAATAATGCTATGTATGATTTTGACGATGAAGTCGTTACAGCCGGTCATCATGGTATTGTAGTCAAATTTGAAGGTTGATATATGCAAAATCCTGAACAAGTAAATAAAAAAATAATGATTATAGCAGCTCCTAAATCCGGTGGTACATACGTGCGCAGTGAACTGGAAAAGAATTTAAATCTTGAATATATTAGAGTAACTGATGGTATTTTTCCAAAATCTCCTTTTAAATTAGATAAATTAGAACAATTTTATTTAAATAACAGTATCACTCATACGCATTCCAACGCAGACGAGCTAAATATTCTTACAATTTTTAAAACTGTGGAAAGGTTTATATTTCATGTGCGTGACCCAAGAAATATTTTGGTTTCTTGGATTCACCATTTTGATAATTGTAATTTACCACAACATGCCCAAAGTCATATATGTCATCTACATCTTATTACTCAATATTTTCCATATTTTGGTGAAAAATATACTTCATTGTCTTTTGATCAAAAATTTAGTGTATGTTATGATTTTTTTTATAAAGAATTATTATCTTGGCTTCAAGAATGGTTTTTGGCATTAAATATTGATTTTTCAAAAGATCGCAATAAGTTTTATTCACTGCAAAGTAAAGATTACGCAAAAAACAAATATGCCTTGATAGAGGACATACAAACAGATGTACTTTTAACTACACATGAGGATTTACTAAGTCAAGGTAGTTCTATTTTTTTTGATAATATACTAGAATTTTTTTCTATCCCAAAGAGTTATTGGAGAAATATTGTAATTCAAAAAAATATGTCTGTTAATTTTCGTACAGGTAAAATAAATTCTTGGAAAGAAGAGCTTTCACTTGAACAACAAAATAAACTGACAAATCTTATTCCAAAAGAATGGTTTGACTTTTTTAAATGGAAAAAATAAATGAATGATAATAGTTCTATAAATAAAGAAGAATATATGGAGAAATTTTTTAATTTATTAAGCCAAATTTCACCTAACTATTTACCGGAAATTGAAAAAGGTTTGTCTGCTTCTTTATTTAATCGGTGGTATTGGCTAAGTCAAGCAGGGCAAATTCTGTGTCCCGAATATCGCTTTCGTTGGCCTCAAACTGATTGGTTAAAAAATGAAAATTTCACACAATTTTTGGAAGAAATAGATGAAGCAAGCGGATATAATGCTGATAGGCGTTGGTTTGCAAATCAAATGTTGCGTCTTGTGCAAAATGTTGAGGGTGATATGGTAGAATGTGGTACCTATATAGGGGCAACAGCACGTTTGATGATTCAAGCGTGCAAACCATTTGGAAAAAAATTACATATATTTGACTCTTTTGAAGGAGTGTCTGAACCATCTCAATTTGATGGAACGCACTGGCAGAAAGGTTTTCTTAGTGCGAGTGAAGAATGTGTTCACGCACAATTAAAACCATTTGCCACGAAAGATGATTATACTTTATACAAAGGGTGGATTCCTGAGAGATTTAATGAGGTAGCAGATAAACTTATCTCATTTGTGCATATAGACGTAGATCTTTATAAACCCACTCGTGATAGCATAGAATTTTTTTATTCCAGAATGAATGAAAATGCCATATGTCTTTGTGATGACTATGCATGTTGGACATGCCCCGGAGCAACAAAGGCAATAGATGAGTTCTTGGCCGATAAACCTGAAAAAATGCTTTCCATGCCCTCAGGCGGAGGTTTTTTTATTAAAGGTGTTGCTACAGCATTGGATCCGGTAACTTTTTAACTTTTTTTATTATTTATGTTTTTTTGATATCATGTTGTTATTAAAGTATCTAATTGTAGTTTATGAAGGGGAGTGTATGAGCACAACATTTGAATTTGGTAAAAATTGGAAGACTTTTATAGAAAAGCACTTTTCAGAAGAAAGGGCATATGTTGCTTACACTTCCTTGCTCAATTCTTTAGCAAAAGAAAATCTTAATGGGTTAGATTTTTTAGATATTGGTTCAGGTAGCGGTTTACATTCTTTGGCGGCTTTTAGAGCAGGCGCAAAGCGTGTGGTAAGTTTTGACTATGATGAGAATTCTGTTGCAACTACAAAAGCTCTTTGGCATATGGAGGGTGAGCCTCAAAATTGGATTATCATGCAAGGGTCTGTTTTAGATAGAAACTTTATGGCAGGACTTGGAAAATTTGATCTTGTTTATTCTTGGGGAGTTTTACATCATACGGGGAATATGTGGCAAGGCATAGAAAATTCATTACTCCCTATGCATGAAAATAGTATATTATTTATAGCTCTTTATAGTGATACAATTTATCGAGACAGTTCGTATGTAGGTTGGCCTACACCGGAAAAGTGGTTAGAAATAAAACAAAAATACAATAGTGGAAACAAGTTTACAAAAAAGCGCCTTGAATATTCCTATATATATTATAATTACTTTAAATCTGCCGGATTTAAACCTGGTGCATTAATACGTGCTTATCAAAATTTTGCTCGTGATGTAAAAAAATATTCCAAGGATAGGGGAATGGAATATTGGGTTAATCTTCGTGATTGGCTTGGTGGTTGGCCTATGGAGTTTGTTGTGGAGCAAGATTTTATTGATTTTATGAAAAAAAATTCTGTATTTCCTTTGCGTATTAACAGTGGTGCAGGAAATACAGAATTTTTATGTAGACCAAAGAATGCTTCCAATTACTGGGATGAAATTTTGTCAAAACGCGTTATAAGAGAAATTTCTACTGAAATTCAGCATGAGCGTGGTGCTATGTATAGTTTCTATATGCCGGAATTAAAAAATTCCGATACCGATAAGATTGAATTTACAATCTTTGAAGACGATATACCACTTGGCTTTAGACATGCAAATTTAATCGGAGTGATAGAGGGTAAAAGTCGCTATGCACATAGAAAAGATAAAATATTATTTTCTACTTCTGATATGAGCGATCCACGAACAAATAACAGAAGATATACCTATTGTTTAGAAATGTAAAAAGGATAATAATAATGTTCAAAAATACGATGAACTATATAGAACCTACTCAAGAAGAAATTAATGTTGTCAATAAAATAAATCCTATTTTTTTAGAGTATTTAGAACAATCAAGAGAACAATGTGATTTTTTATATAGTCTTATTTACAGAAAAAAACCAAATAAAGTTTTAGAAGTTGGTGTTTCATCTGGTGCTTCCAGTGTAATTATTTTAAACGCTTTAAAAGAGAACCCCAAATCTCATTTATATTCTGTTGATTACTATCACAATTATTATCTTGATAAAACAAAATCCGTTGGTTTTGTAATGGATAATTATCTTGAATTAAAAAAGCAATGGACATTATTCACAGGTGGTGTGGTGGCTTCTTTTATGGAAGAAATAGGTAATGAGATTGATGTGCTATTTCTTGATGCGGCACATCTTATGCCGGGAGAAGTGCTTGATTTTATTATGGTGCTTCCCTATTTAAAAGAAGATTGCACACTCATTTTGCATGATACCAACTTGCAGACTATAATTCGTGAAAACACTTATCAGGGAAAAGACTGCATCGCAACTCATTTGCTTATGAGTTGTGTGGTTGGAAAGAAGCTATTTTTAAGTACAGATAAAGATTATTTTGAGGATAAACAATTACTTAGCAATGATGTTTTTCCTAATATGGGAGCAATCGAACTTAACACGGCATCTCGTGAAAATATTTGGAATGTATTTAATGTGCTTAATCTCCCTTGGTCATATATGCCAAAGGAAAAGGATTTTACAGATATAATGAACTGTTTACATAAATTTTATGACAAATATTATTCTGATATGTTTGAAAAAACTTATTATCTACACAAAGCAAATCCGGGATTTCTTCCTTCGTAATAAAGTTTTATATTGATTACTGTTCGATTAATTTCTTGGGTGGAAAACTTTTTTAAAAGAATTTTTTACCATCAATCCAAAACCATATGGTTTTGTTATTTTTGTATATATGTTGATGAAGAGAACAAGCAAACTTTTTACTGGAATAGTGCTTGCATAGGAATTTTCATAACAATTGGACGTATAAAAAATAACGTACTTAAATAACTTGCATGTTAAAAAATTGTTATGTACTCTTTGAAAAAATACCACTAATTTTTAAAATAATAAAATAAAGGGAATATACATGGGATTATCTAAGTTTAAGCATGTGAAAATCACAGGAATCAGTACTGTTGTTCCTGAAAAAGAAATTAGCATTTATGATGAAGCTGAATATTATGATAATAATATCAAAAAAATAGATCGTATGCACAAGATGGTTGGTTTTCATAAAAGGCGTGTTGTGGAAAATGATGTTACTCCTTCTGATCTGGGAATACAAGCTGCTGAAAATTTAATTTCAAACATGAATATTGATAAAAACTCAATAGATGCCCTTGTTTACATGTGCCAACAACCTGATTTTCAAGCCCCTGCCACCGCTTTTTATATTCATCATAAACTTGGTTTATCTCAAGAATGTACTGCTTTTGATGTTAATCAAGGTTGTCCTGCTTGGGTTTATGGGCTCTGGATTAGCAGTCAAATGATTGAAAGCGGGACAAATAAAAGAATTTTATTGATAGCTGCCGATACTCCTGCTCGTTTTATGAATAAAGAGGACAGAATTTCAGCTCCTATTTTTGGTGATGGCGGTACTGCTACTTTGCTGGAATACTCCGATGAAATTATAGAATCTTTTTATAATATTGAAACCCATTCCAAGGATTATGAAGCTATTTTGACGCCTTTAATAAATCAAAGAAATACAATTAATTTCTATGATGAAAAAGATAAGGAAATGCTAAAATCCTTAATGGATAATCATATTCAAACTTCCTTTGGACATAAAGCTTTTTTATTTAATGGTTATATGGACGGAATTGCCGTATTTAATTTTACCATGTCTGTTGTTCCAAAAAATATTAAAGAATTATTAAAATATGCCGATAAGTCCCATGAAGATATATTGGCTCTCTGTTTGCATCAAGGAAATAAGCAGATAGTTCAAACAGTTGGCTCGGAAGCAGGTTTTGAAGAAGCTAATGTACCTTATTATGCCTTTGAAAATTATGGAAATAATACAATGTGTTCCATTCCCACAACCATAAATAGTGTCTATGGTCAAGAAGTAAGCACTCAAAAAAATACCTTTGCTTGTTCCGGTTTTGGTAATGGTTTGGCATGTGCCAGTGTTATTTTGGTTTTGGATAAAATTTATTCTTCAGGAGTCAGAGATTATCAGCTACCTGAAGATCATATGACCAGAGATGAATTTATTGCATATTGGACAAAAAAATTGCAAGGAGAGAAAAAAGGTGAATAAAGCAGATTTTTTAGTGGACTTGGAAGATATTTTACAAAGGGAAGAAGTTTGTCTTGAAGATGACAATTTAAATAGTTATGAAGAATGGGATTCCCTATCCAAAATGGCTGTAATGGCATATTTTAATAAAAAATTTAAAATTCAAATTGATATAGATAAATTTGATACCATGAATAAAGTTTCTGATTTGATTCAAATGGCAGGAGCAAATATCAATGATTAGCTTTCAAAAGGAGCAAATATTCATTGTGACTGGTGCAAGTTCAGGCATAGGGGAGGGGATAGCCTTACTTTTGAATGAACTTGGAGCTTCGGTTATTGCCATTGCCAGAAATGAAGAACGTCTTTTGGATATGAAATCAAAAGCTAAATTTCCGGAAAATATACATATTAAAATAAAGGAACTTAGCGAAAATATTAATGAATTGCCTCAATATATCAAAGAATTAAAGAATAAATACGGTAAATTTACAGGGCTTGTTTGTTCTGCCGGCATTGGTGATATTGTTCCTTTACAAGTTTTAGACTATGATCAAATGCGAAAATTGGCCGATATTAATTATTATGTGCCAATTTTCATGGCAAAGGGCTTTGCTGACAGAAGAAATAATGTGGGGAAAGGTGCTTCCATCATATTTATTTCTTCTATTTCTGCCCACATGTGTAATCGTGGGCTGATTACCTATGGAGGTATGAAGGCAGCCATTAAAACTTCAGGCAAAGCCATAGCCAGAGAATTATCAGCCCAAGGAATAAGGGTCAATATCATTACTCCATCGGAAATTGAAACTCCAATTCATAAAAATTCTCATACAGTCAGAGCAGAGTATGATGATTATCCTTTTGGGCTTGGTTCCATTGATGATGTTGCAAATATGGCAATCTATCTTTTATCTGACAAAGCAAAATGGTTAAGTTGTCAAGAATATATTGTTGATTGTGGAGTAATTTAGTGAAAAAGGTCTATGTGGTTGGCGGAAACGGTTTTGCCAAGGAATGTTATTTACATATTTTTTACATGGCTCATTATGATTCTGATATAAGTTTTGGTGGTTTTATAGGGCATAATGGGCATCAAGTTGATTTTAAAGATTTAAATAAATATTTTATTGGTGATTTATCAGATTTTGAATTTGGTGAAGATGATTATGCCGTGATTGGGGCAGGGTATCCAAGCCTTAGGCAAACCATATATAATGATATTAAAAATAAAAAAAACAGTAAATTTTTAACAATTGTTTTAACCACACATAGTTATATTTCTCCTCTGGTCGAATATGGTGAAGCCAATATTTTCATGACGCCTTGCACTCCGTCTGCCCATGTTAAAATTGGTGTTGGCAATGTATTTAATGGTGATGTGATCATCGGACATGATGCCATAATCGGTGATTTTAATTTTTTTGGTGGAAAATCACATATATTGGGTGAATGTAAGATTGGAAATTTAAATACCATTGGTGTGGGCAGTGTGCTATTACCCAAGGCAAAAATAGGAGATAAGAATAAAATTGCTCCGCTCAGCGCTGTCTATAAGGGGTGTAAAAACAATTGTTTCATGTTAGGAAATCCGGCTCTAAAAGTTGGTGAGAATAAAATTATTTAAAGAATATAAAAAATTATTACTTATGGAAGTACTGATTAAAGACTGCTTCCTCAAAGAATATCGATTTAAAATTGATTATATTGTCAGTCCTAAATCTTTTTGGCGTATCTTTTTGGAGGATAAAATGCCTAAAATTATTTTATACATAGATCGTAGTACTAATGCAGTTGCCAATATATATTCTACAGAATTATATGGATATTTTCAAAAAGAAACTAGGTATTTTGATAACTATATTCCTATACAATACACTCCCCAAAATAATTATTTATGGTATTTTAATTATGAAGATTTTGAAAAAAACTCTGTAAAGCATAATCAATGGTTCTCGTATTTCCAAAATGAAATTTCATTGGGGAAAGATATAATAGTTCCAAGTACAGTCATGGCTTATCAGTGGAATAAACATGGGGTAAACTTTCTAAAACAATTAAATATTGAAAAAAATTACCACTTGGAATGTGTTATAAATATTGGCAGACAAGACTTATTTTATGAACACTTTGAACCTCGTTTTCAAGATTCTTTTACAATAACTAACTTTAATTCATTTAAAGAGTCCATAGAAAAATTTCATACTGTTATTGAAATGTATGATAAGGAAATTGGAAAAGATAATGTAAAAATAGTTTTTGATAAATCTTCTTTACCTTGGCAAATTGAAACTGCCTCACTCGATCTTATAAAATTATTGAATTTTCCGGCAGATTATAATGAACATTTACCACCGTTTATTACTGATTTTTCCACTAAACAAGGCAGAAAACTTTGGAAATTGTTTACAGACGATTTAAACTTTAGCTTTAATGATATTCTTCATGACTTGAAAGGGGTCATTAAGCAATATGAAACTAAGTGCGGCTGGGATAAATCTTTTGTGAGTTCTTATGAGGATAGGCTCGCTATTCATAATGCATCTATTCCATTATATAAAGAACTTGAAAAACGTTGTTCCGATGATCTTTCTTTCTTGTTTGAAGATGTAAAAAAACAAGAGTCAAACTTTTGTGAAAATTTAAATCAGCAAAATTATAATGACTTTATAGAAAATATTCCAAAAGAACTAAGTTTAACTTTGAATAAAAAATTAGATGTGTATGAACGCATTTTAAATGAAGAACAAAGTAGTTTTGCTAAGTTATTAAAAAAACGCTTTTCTTCAAAAATAGAAGTTAGTTCAAAACCAAAAGAAAAACTTTCTGTTCTTACTCTTTGTTATAATCAAGAACAATATATTGGAAAGTGCATTGAAAGTGTACAAGCACAAAAAACTGTTTTTCCAATCAAACATATTATTGTGGATCACTGTTCTAAAGATAACAGTCAAAAGATAATAGCTGAATATGTTAAAAAATATGATAATATTTTTCCATACTTTTTCAACCTTCGTGAGGTTGGCGGGGTAAATGTTAAAACTTTATTTACTCTTGCCGATACTGAATATGTTTCAATTTGCGATGGTGATGATTATTTTGATGATCCTTTAAAACTACAAAAGCAAGTGGATTTACTTGAGCAAAACCCAAGTTATGGAATGTGTTTTCACCCTGTACATGTTTTTTATGATGATGGAACAAATCGAGAACATGTTTTTCCCGGGCAAACCTATTTGCCAAGGGCAACCAAAAAGCCATTTTATTATTTGTTTGATTTAACAAAAACTAATTTTATTCAAACCAATTCAGTTGTTTATCGTTGGCGGTTTAAAGATGGTCTACCTGACTGGTTTATACCTAATTTATTGCCCGGTGATTGGTACTGGCATTTATTACATGCTGAAATAGGGAAAATAGGTTATATTGATGAAGTCATGTCAACCTATCGTAGGCATCCAGGATCATTATATTTTGAGTCTTCAATCAGTACGGTAGCCAACAGAGTTAAAAATGGAATGAAAGAGCTTGAATTTTATGAAACTGTTAATGAACATTTCAAGAAAAAATATGAAAGTAATTTTCAAGGCTTGGCAAATGGTATCTTCGTTGATTTTCTTGAACAATATATTACGACAGGTGATGATAGTTATCTAAATGATGCTGTTTTAAAATATCCTAACTTTGGTAAAAAGTTTTTACAAGAAGTTAAAATCACGAAAACCGTCAGATAGTTTATATTGAAAAATAGAGTAACTATTTGATAATAAAGAAATATACAGAACCTCTTGGAGGGATTTAATGTTAGAAAATACATTTGAATTAATAGCATTGTTGCTTATTTGTATTTCTCCAAGTTTGGCTTTTATCGGAGTGAATTTTAGATATTTTTCTACTAAACAAGTGATTAATACTATAATGATTTGTTTGTTTTGTTTTGCTGTATTTAGTCCCTTGGTATTTTTTTCAAATCCTATATTTTTTAATGTTTTTCTATCTTTTCTTTTTTATATTTTAAGTGAAAAATTTATTTCTTCATTTTGTAAGTCTAATTTTTCAAAATGTATTTTTTTAATTACTTTTGTATCTATAAACTTGATTTTATATTATTTTTTTGGATATTTACCTCTTGTAACTCTATTTTTCATATATATCGTTTTTGTTCTTTTTGATATTAAAAAAAATTATAAACTTCCAAAGACCGGTATTTATTTTTCACAGGAAAATAAAACAAAAAAAGAAAAGGTGGCTGATAAAAATAAAATTCTTAATTTGGAACAAAAAAACGATATTTTTATTATTTTACTTGAAAGTATGTATGGTAAACGAGGTTTAGAGCAATTACTCAATACAAATTTTAATGAATTTTTTGAATATTTAAAAGATAATAAATTTACAGTCTACGATAATATATTAAGTAATGCTAATCATACTGTTGCTTCAATTAATTCCATACTACAGATGTCACCTTTTTTTTCAGAGATGGAAACAACTTCAAGTAAACCTATTGAAATTTTGCTTGAAAATGATTATGAGTTACAAGTTTTTGACTCAATGCTTTATCCTTTCAGAAGGATTGTCCCCCATGCCAGCTATTTTAATTTACAGCCATCAAAAAAATCAAATTTCTTATTGGCTTTGGCCACTCCTTTTTTTACTCAATCTAAATTCACCAATAAACTTGTGAATAGTATAGATCCCTTTAGTGATACACTTTCAGAGGGAAATATTATTAAAAATTTGCAAGAGCGATTAAGTCTAAAATATACAAAACCTCAATGCTATTTCATTAGAATTGGTGCAGGACATAGTCCTCTTTACGGTTATGATTTTAAGCAAAAAGATAATTGGAGTAAAACTTATTTAGAACTCTATGAAAAAGGTATTGATGGTTTAAAAGAACTACTGGAATTAATAGAAAATTATTCACCAAACTCAATAAGATCTTTGTTTGGTGATCATGGTGCTACTTCATTAAGATGGGGATATGTCGGAAAAAGTGAAGACATAAACGAAAATATTGTTCAAAATGGTTTAACTCAGGAGCAACTAACTTTAGATTATTCAGATATTCTTTTTGCTTATAAATTTCCAAAACCCTATAAAGTTGATAATTCAAGTTTGTCCCCATGTAATATATTTAAAAATATTTTTAGGTATTTAAATAATTTTAATGAAACAAGCTCAAATAATTATATTTATAAATTTTCTCAAAACTATACTTTTATATCTAGTTATTTAATCGGTATAGACGGAAAACCATTAGAAAAGTGGAAAAATTTATCTCAATCTGAACTTGTTGAATTGATGAATGAAAATAATGATTTGTCAAGATTATCCGTGGATGAGTATATGGATAAAATTAAATTATATCAAAATACAAATTTATTTGACAAAAAAAGTTTTATGATTTCCACAGCATTAACTTCTTTTCCTGAGGATATTGAGCTGTTAAATTTAGGTTTTGACAATGATCTGATTAATGGTGAATTTGAAAAAGCTGAAGAAAAAGCTTTGATTCTTGCAAAGAAAAATAATTTTGAAAAACAAATAATCATGCTTTCACTACAGGGAGAATACGAGCTTGCCAATGATTTATTTATATCAAAATATAATTTAATTAAATTTCCTCATAAATTAAAATCATATTTATTAGTTTTAGAGCAAAAATATCAAGCATCATGCCTTGAAGCTAAAAATCATTTTAATTATATTTTAAAAAATTCAAATAAATATGATTCAAAAATTTTACTTGAATCATGTCTACTTTATTTGCAACACATGCACGCCCAAGGTCTGGAAAATGAAGCTCTTGATTTTTTCTCTGAAATAGATTTAAATTATCATAAAAGTTTAATTTCTTGTCAGCCCATTATCTCATATATGCACCTAAATAGACTGAACTCTTTTGATTTTTATATGTTTTTCTCAAGAAGATTTCATAGACCTCTAGATCATAATTTCCTTATGGTTGTGCAATTTGTACTACTTGAAAGGGAAGATAATATTTCTAAAATAATTGAAATAGTTAAAAGAAGACCTGATATATGTGATAATAATTTAACTCAATATTTTATCGGGCTACTTATGACAAGATATAATTTGAATGAAGAAAAATTTAATCATTATCCTAAATTAGCAATGGAAAAATTTGAGCATGATAAGAAACTTTTGCTTAAGTTAAATTTTTTTGATGAAAAATTTTATATAAATAAGTATGCTGATGTATTAAATGGAGAAAGTCCGATTGACTATTATTTACATTCAGGTCAATTTATCCTACATTCTCCAAATGCATATTTTGACCCATTTTATCAAATATCTCAAATTGATACAGTAGATTATATTTATTCATTTTGGGATTTAATTGTATTTAAATTTACTGAAGCACCGTTTAAATCCTACAGACAACCTTCACTTTATTTAGACTTTAGAAAATATGTATATGATAATAAGGATATAACTAAATCTAATACAAATATTTTATTACATAAAATGAACAATAATTTAAAATTAGAGGGCTAATATAATGCAAAAAAAAATCATTCTCATATTCTTTGCGATAACACTTTTTATTGTATTTAATGCTGAAAATGCTCATGCAGGTTATCTTGATCCGGGATCAGGCAGTACATTGGTACAAACAATTATAGCAACAATAGCTTCAATAAAAAGCTTCTTTACTAATTTAAAAAATAAAATTTTAAATATGTTAAGGAAACGCTGATTAAGTTGAAATTTTAAATTTTTATGAAAACTGCATAAGCGTTTCCTTACAAAATAGACATGAAATGGCTATTTTGCACGCCGAAACGAGAGTAAAAACCACGTTTTTTTCGCCCTCCATGTTCATTTCATGGGGGCGAGTAAAGGCAGTGTGCCTTTCTGAAAAATTTCCGTTTACGGAAATTTTTCAGTGCTTCTTTAAGAAAAAACAATAATGAGTATCTGATGCAAAAAAATAATTCTTCATTTAAAGATCCTTCAGGGCATGTATACATGGGGGAAAATCATGTTTATCGTACTGTAAATAATTGCTATAAACAAGATTGGGCCTTGCTTGACAAGCAAGTATTTTTTAAAGAACTGGTGGAAGAGGGCAAAGTTATTCCTTTTACTGTAATTGAAAACTCAGAATTATTTGCAGAGGATCCCAATGTTTTTTTAGTATTACAGTCTGAAAAGCTTCCATTTATTTCCTATCCTTATGAATGGAGCTTTAGTCAATTAAAGGAAGCGGCCTTGTTGACGCTTGAGTTGCAAAAAAGAGCTTTGGAGAATGGATTTATTCTAAAAGATGCTTCTGCTTTTAATGTTCAATTTCATAATAATAAACCGATTTTTATTGATTTACTTTCCTTTGAAAAATTAACGGAAGGTCAAACTTGGCAAGCCTATGGACAATTTTGTCAGCATTTTCTTGCTCCTTTGGCATTAATGGCTAAATCTGATATTCGCTGGGGATTAATTTCTAAATTATGGCTAGATGGAATCCCTCTTGATTTGGCAAGCAAGCTTTTGCCTAAAAAAACGTATTTATCATTAGCTTTATATTTACATATTCATCTGCATGCCAAAATGAAATTAAAACATTCTGATAGCAGAAAATCTCTTGAAATGATAAAAAAAGCCAAAATGACATTAGCCCAATTGAAAGAACTTACAAATTCATTAATTGACCTTGTATCAAAGCTTAAATTGAAAAAACAAAATACTGAATGGAGCGACTATTATAATGATACAAATTATAGCGAAGATTCAAGGCAAATAAAAATTCAAGCCATAGAAAATATTGCTAAAAAATATACAGGAAAATTGGCAATTGACTTGGGAGCAAATAATGGATTTTTCAGTAAATTGCTTTGCCCTTCATTTGATCTTGTGCTTGCCTGCGATATTGATCCTTTGGCAGTTGAGCAAAATTTTCATAATTTTAATGAAAAAAATATGTTGCCTCTGGTTCTTGATTTTACAAATCCTTCACCCGGAATTGGATTTGGCGGTATAGAAAGGGAAGCATTTCATCTGCGTTGTAAAGCGGACTTGGCATTAAGTCTTGCCTTAATACATCATTTAAGAATTTCGGGTAATTTGCCATTTAATAAAATAGCCCAATATCATGCCGAACTTTTAAATAAAGATGGAATTTTAGTTATTGAATTTATCGAAAAAAATGATTCTCAGATTAAACGTTTGCTCTCAACTCGTGATGATGTATTTGCGGACTATTCTAAGGATAATTTTATAAAACAGTTTTCAGACTTATTTAGCTTATTAGAAGAATTTCCAATTCAGGGCACAAACAGAATATTATTTACGTTTAAGAAAATTTGACAGTAATGCCTTGATGATTTCTTTAGTAAATTATGCAATGCTTAAGGTTAGCTAACTAATAATAACTTACTAATAATAAATATTTTATCTTCCGGAAAGTTTTTATCCTTGCTTTCATGTATAAATAATCGATACTGAAAAAACATATAAAAATTTTGAAAAATTTATATTGATCGTAAAATGACATATTGACATGCGGTGATTAAATGCCTTATTCTACGCAAATAATGCGGTGAATAAGGCATTTAATCACCGCAAATTCTTAAGTTGTGTAGTAATTTTATGTGAAGTTATTATGTGCTGAATGGTTTTGATTTCAAAACTTTGCTTGATCTTAAATGACGTTTTGTAACCTTATGAAGTGGTACAGTTTTTGTATAAAAATAATTCAAGAGGCTTATTCATGATTCTTATTACAGGTGGACTAGGTTACATTGGAAGTCATACTTCAATAAGTCTTTTACAAGAAGATAAGGAAATTGTCATCGTTGATAATTTTTATAATTCAAATAAAAGTATTCTTGATAAAATTAAAATGATTTCAAAAAAAGCAGTATATTTTTATGAAGTTGATTGTTGTGATAAAAAATCTCTTGAAGAAGTTTGTACAAAACATAAAATTGATTCTTGTATACATTTTTGCGCCTACAAGGCTGTTGGTGAGTCTGGTGAGAAACCTTTGGAATACTATACAAATAACCTCATAAGCACTATTAATGTTTTAGAGTTATTAAAAAAATATAATGCAAAAACATTTCTCTTTTCTTCTTCCGCAACTGTTTATGGAAATCCAAAGACTGTTCCGATGACTGAAGATTTTCCTTTAAGTGTTACAAACCCTTACGGGCGTACAAAACTTATGATTGAGGATATGTTAAGAGACTTGGTAAAAGCAGAACAAGATTGGAGTATTGGTATTTTACGTTATTTTAATCCCATTGGCGCCCATGAATCAGGACTTATCGGTGATAATCCAAATGGTATTCCAAATAATATCATGCCATATATTTCAAAAGTGGCTGCAAGAAAAATTGACTTTTTGCCTGTTTTTGGTAATGATTATCCCACACCTGACGGCACAGGAGTGCGTGACTATATTCATGTTATGGATTTAGCCAAGGGGCATAATGTATGCCTTCGGTATCTTATGGATAAAACAGGCATATTTACGTATAATTTAGGCACGGGAAGAGGGTATAGTGTGCTTGAACTTGTGAAAGCTTTTGAAAAGGTAACAAAGCAAAATATTCCATACAAAATCATGCCAAGACGTGCAGGAGATGTTGCAATTTATTATGCCGACCCTACAAAGGCTCTAAATGAACTTGGATGGAAGTGTGAATATAACCTCGAAAAAATGATTGAAGATGCTTGGCGTTTTGAGAAAAATTTTTAAAGCATAAAGCTGGGGAAACTGTAAAAAAAAATATGGTTTATTGATAAAAATTGTTTTAAATCTAACTTATAAGTATAAAGAAGATAAAGCAAGTAAAATTCCATTATCAGAAATTATGGTTAGAAATTTATTTGATACAGACAGGTTTAGCTAATTTTGCAATTTTTATAGAATGTTGCATGTAGACAGTTTGGATATAAAGTTGGATTGAAGTGATAAAAGATGTTTTGGACATGCTTCTTCATTTGACAAAATTTTGAAAAATAACTAAGTTCTTTAAAAGAAATACAGACTAAATTAGTTTTCCACAAAAAACATTGGTTTTAGGTAATGTAGTCTGTTTGACGATAGGCATATCAAAAAAGTGAAAATAGTGTTATTTGCTTTTTGTGCTAAGCGATTACCCTAGAAATTTTGTGGTGTACCTTTTTATTAAACAGTTTTGATGAATGCTATGCAAACTACACAAAGTGGAGTTTGTTCTCTTATTAATTTAAGAAAAGCGATTTTGTAAGAATTTTCTAAAAATATTTATGGTGAGCAGGTATGTTTTATAATCTTTTTCCGGTCGTATTATGTGGCGGAAGCGGCACACGTTTGTGGCCTCTATCTCGTACTACTCTTCCTAAGCAGTTTATACAGCTTACCGAGCAAAGTCTTTTTGAAGATACTCTTGATAGGGTTGTGAATATTGCAAAACAATCTCTGGTTGTTTGTGGAAATCCTCATCGTTTTCTAGTTGCCAACATGCTGACAGAAAAAAACATGGATATTACTCAGCACAAAATTTTGCTTGAGCCTATGCCTAAAAATACCGCCTTAGCCATTGCTTTAGCGGCTTTTTCTGCACAAAAAGATAATGCAGAAGCAATTCTTCTTGTGCTGCCTTCCGATCATATACTTGACCCTTTGGAAAAATTTAAAGAAAAAATAAATGCCATTTTGCCCTATACCAAAGAAAATATTATTACTTTTGGAATAAAGCCCAATTGCCCCCATACAGGATACGGTTATATTAAAAATGGAGAACAAGTTTGTGATGATTTATATGCAGTTCAAAGCTTTATAGAAAAGCCCAATCAAGAAAAAGCAAAAATTCTTTTGGAAAATAATGCTTCATGGAATAGCGGAATGTTTTTAATGCGTGCCGATATTTATTTACAAGAATTGAAAATACATCGTTCAGATATTTACGATGCCGCATGGGCTGTTTGGCAATCACGCTTTAATGATCTTGATTTTACAAGGTTTGATGAAAAACTTTTTTCATTAACTCCCTCCGAATCCATTGACTATGCGGTGATGGAAAAGACTGCAAAGGCTTTGGTTTGCCCTTTGGATATAAATTGGTCAGATTTGGGATCCTTTGATGCTCTGTACGAAAAAAACACAAAAGATGAACATAATAATGTTATTTTAGGTGATGTTATTGTGCATGAAACAAATAATTCCTATGTGCATGCAACAACTTCATTGGTAACAGTGCAAGGTCTTGATAATATTGCCGTTGTGCAAACAAAAGATGCCGTCATGGTTTCTTCACTTGATAAAACACAAGAAATAAAAAGTCTTATCACGCTTATGAAAGAGACAAACAGAGAAGAATTGGATTTTCACTGTACCCATCACCGTCCATGGGGATATTATGAAAGTCTTATTAATTGCGCTAGGTTTCAAGTAAAGCATATTACAGTAAAGCCAAAAGGTATTCTTTCCAAGCAAATGCATCATCACCGTTCGGAACACTGGATTGTGGTAAAGGGAACAGCTTCAGTCCTTCTTGGCAATGAAGAACGCTTGTTTACAGAAAATGAATCCATCTATATTCCTTTGGGCACTGTTCATAGATTGCAAAATCCAGGTCATATCCCTTTGGAGCTTATTGAAGTCCAAACAGGCTCTTACCTTGGTGAAGACGATATTACACGCCTTGATGATGTCTATGGCAGAAATTCTGCAGAAGCTAAAAGGAAACTTTAATGTGTGTACAAAGTAAATAAGAAACTTTACTTTTTTTAATAAGTATTATATTACTCCCCCCAAATAAATAATGGACAAACCTGTATATTTGAATATGTAAATTAAAATAGTTAGGTATTTTTATAGTCATTTGTGTCCACTGAATAGTTGGTGGAGCAATAACTATTTGACTCTGTATAGTTTAATGAAGTAATGCATTGATTTTATATTATAAAATCAAATTGCAATTCAAATTTATCCAAGGTTTAGTTGGATTACTAATAAAAAGTATATATATTTAAATTGAACTTATTATATTTTTGACAAAGATAAAAAAAATATATATTATATTACTCTATTTTTAGTAAATTATAAGATTTATTAAAATTTGGTTTTATATTTATTTCATAAACCACAACCATAAGTAAAGTAGAGAATTTTTAATGAAAGTAGCATTAATTACAGGGATTACAGGACAAGACGGTTCATATTTAGCAGAACTTCTTCTTGAAAAAGATTATGTTGTACACGGTATTATCCGTAGAGCTTCCTCTTTTAATACGTAACCATCCAATAAGCCCCATCTTTTCATAACTTTTATTTTTCATTATGCTTCTTCAAATGGAGGCATTTTTATGACAAATTCAGGAATAGATACAAAAAACAAAACTCAAAAGAAATGGGAAGGCCATATTAAGGCTTGGCAGGCAAGCAATTTATCGGTTTCAGAATATGTTAGGCAAGCAAAAATTTCATCCAGTTCTTTTCATAAGTGGAAAAAAAACTTGTTGGTATCGGAAAAAAGGGCTGAAACTCCTTTATTTGCAGAAATCACTTTGCCAAGAGCGGAGCAAAATTTAAAAATATCAGGTTCACAAAATTTAAAAACTTCAAATATCATTCTGC
>CAYJGE010000016.1:0-30362 GCA_964369835.1 uncultured Mailhella sp. | reverse complement strand
TCATTGCGAACGAGTGAAACGAGTGTGGCAATCTCCTCGCCAAATCGGGAACTTAGACAGCCTATAAGGGGACAGCCTTTAACGGCGAGACCCCCCGCACCTATCTTGTTCAAGGTAGGTACGGGGGCACGCCATTCCGGTTTTAAAAAACCATAATTATGGCATGATTTTTGATTTTAGACATTAAGTAAAATATTAATAAATCAAAGTAGTTATATTTTTATTTGAAAAAATGTTTTTTCAGAAAGGGGGGAGTTTGAGGGGGGAAAACTCATTTTTTTCAAAAAAATGGGGTTTCCCCCCTCAATCCGGAATCACGTGGGTGCGGGGGATCTCGCAATGATACTATTTTTTTTTCTTCTTGATATATCGAAGAATTAGGATTGTCGGTTAATGAAAACTTAAATACTGAAAATGCTAAATTAATTTTTATTCAGGTTCTTCCCACTCGTGATTGACCCTGCTAACCACTTCTTCAATGGTAGAGAGTTGCTCGGGGGGGCAAACTCCGATTAGGGGTTGATCTGCACCCACATTTTTATTTTGTTCAAAATAAAGTTCATAAATCAAACCGTCAGGCCCGTCATAGGCTAGGGAAATTTCCCTTTTCATTCGAGAAATAATAAATAAATCCATTCCGGCAGTGACAGAAATACTTTTGTGACCTGAAATTTTTAATTTTTTATCCACTTCAGGTGCAAAAAAATACTTGGCTCTTTCCGGAGCATTGAATAAGAATAGGGTTTTTTGCAATATGATTTTGATAACTTCTTGCTTGGAAAGATAGTGTCTTACAGTTGCAATTTCTGATCCTGCTTCAACAAAAGCCTTGTCATATTGTCTATAAATCTTTTGAATAATTCCTTTTTGAGGGCTGGATATATTTTTAGGATTATTTTCACGGGTTATGATGGCTATTTTTGTTCCAGGCTTTTCTTTCCATTGACCACGCGCAGGCTTTACTTGATCTCCCTCATTAATATCTGTAAATTCCAAAAAACCTGTATGAGGAGCCAGAATTTTCAGATCAGTATATGGTCTACTTTTTATTTCATCTAATATTGAAGTAATATTGAGCATATTTTACCTATCTATAATAAAGGTTACGTCCGCCCATGGTAAGTAGGGCTTGTTTCATATTTGTACGAATATCACGTCTGTCCCATACACCTTGAATATGTCCTCTTGACAAGGCCTTATAACAATTGTGGTGGTCGGGAGCAACATCAATTCCTGTTGTATTTTTGATTACGCCCGGGCCTGCAAAGCCTATGTTTGAAGAGCGAATGGCAAATTGATAATGGGCACACCCAAGGAAACTGGCCACAGGTCCGCCATAGGAATTTGTATCATAAAGAACCAAATACAGACCACCTGATCTGACATAACGACGAATTGCTACAGTTACCCTAGGCATTTGAATTACTCCATGGGTGCCCTCTTGAATTCTGATTCCGGCTGTACCGTGAGAATATATGATAAATGGAAAGCGTTTGCGTCTTGCTCTGTCAACGGCTGAGATAAGTTTGGCACCTTCGGCAGCTCCGACAGATCCCCCTCTGAATGGCCCTGTCAGCACTGCAACCACACTTTTAATTCCATCAATTCTGGCTTCAAAAGTAATACATGCGGATTTCAAACGTGTTTTTTGCTTGGCATCGGCAATTCTGCTGTCAAAATCGGGAAAATCCAAGGGATTTCCTGCTTCCCATTCGGAGTTAAACTCATATAGGGAACCCTTATCAAAGCAGTTATACATAAGCCATTGATATTCCATGCTGAAATGATGTCCGCATGTTGTGCAAACTCCACCGAATTCATTATATAGGTCAGGAGCCCATAAATCGAGACAACCATGTGTTGCACTGTTTGGGCAAGAAATAGCTCTGTCTGTTTTTGCTTTTTTACTGACCCAAGTCCATGCCTTGGATCTTGATTGATTATTGTCCCATTGGGAAAGGGTAGTAAGTTCTTGAGTTGTGGCAGGATCTGTTTTTCTGACTTTATCATAGGCATTTCTAAATGGTTTTTTTAGTCTGGCCTTAAAATTATCCCAACCTGCATTAAGTTCTTCGGTAAAGTTATTGTATTTACGGCGATAATTTTGGAAAGAATCATAAACAAGGCGGTTATAAACATCACGCCATTGTTCTGTCCAAGCATCTGAGAGTGCCCCAAAAATATTTTGTCTGTTTATAAAATTTCCTTTGGACATTCTGATGAATTTATTTTGTCTTTTTTCAATTAAATCGCTACGCAATGATTTTGGTAAATGCCAGCGTATATAGGTTTCATCAAGATTATCCTTGGTTTTTTTAAGTCTTCTTCTTTGATTTATTCTAAATATAGAAAAACCTCTGGCATTTAAAAATGCTTCGTCGGTTGCCCTGATTATTTCTTGGCGAACCGTACGGAAAAAATCATAGTGAAAAGGACGAGCACCCAAGGTTGGTTCTTGGATAATTTGATCAATATATCCAAATTTTAAATTATCTTGAGCTGTAAGGTTTAAATTGGCTGCACAGGACTCGATTAAACTTGCACTTGCCCTTTCTCCTCTTTTCAGCCTGCCTTCAATGGCTGCAGCACCTTCAGGAGAAATAACCGAATAATATCCATGGGAAAGCATGAGTCTTTTATCGGCCAGTGAAATTGCTTCTGCACCGCCTGAACCCCCTTCGGAAAACAGGGCAATAATCGGTACGGTCAAACCTGCCATTTTATAAATATTTTTAGCAATTTGTTGAGCTGCTCCCGGATATTCCTCTACAGGATCACCACCCGGTGTGAAAACGTATGAATGAACAGGAATACCTTCAATTTCAGCAACTTGCATGTAATGTAAAGCTTTGGCATTACCCCAAGGCTTGGCAGATCCACCATTTCTAAACTCTTCACCATGCCCTTTTTCATGTCCTATAACCATTACAGATTGATTATAGGATTTTTTACCGCGTCGTCTTGTGATATAGGCACGAGCAATTAAAACAGCAGGGTCATTGGTATGCTCATCTTGTCCGCCAAGCTCAGTATAGTTATCATATACATTTTCCAAAATATCCCTAAGGCAAATACGTTGGGGATGTCTGACAATTCTAACCTTGTCCATGGGGGTAAGTCGGCTTTCAAGTTTTTCTTCCATAAAGAAAAAAAGATCTTCAATTGAATTGATATTTTGCTCAATATTAATGTCGGCTTTTTGTTCAATGGCTTGTTTAAATTCATCAAGTCTGGCTTTTAGTATATTAATATCATCTTGATGTTTGCCGGCAAAAATATCTTGAATATAGTTTAATCTTTCAGATAATTGGTGTATTTTTTTTAAAAGTTCCATATTTTTCTCTTAAAATCGCAAAATACGATCAGTATTTTTTAAAAGGAAAGGGATATTTGATTTTATCTCATCACTTTGATTATTATAACCTGAAATGGACAAAGCATTTAAAAATTCTTTTCCTCTTTCTTTAGCACTTTCAAGATCGCCTCCCCAAATAATTCCAAGGGCTAGGTTAGGGTCAAACTCCGTGGGAATGGTATAGGGGTTTTCCTTTGAAGCTTCAGGTAAATGAGTGTGCATTTTTAACCATGGGAAGTGATTCCAAGAAAAATTATCAATATCACCTATCCAAGGCGTAAAGTTTTGCTCTGTATCTTCGGCAATAATTCTATACTCAATGCCTATTCCGTCAAAACTGATATCTTTTTGAGTATAACCTATTGGTTCTCCAAGCCCTAAACGGATTTGTTCGGCAATCAAATCAACTTCACCTTTGCCATCTATTCTTGATATGGCAGCGGAAACCCCATTCTCCACTTGAATTCTGGTATTTACTTCCATTAAATATGGGTTACCGTCTTTTGTTACTATCCACTCCCAAGTTCCCACACTGTCATAGGAAACTTTTCTGGCAAGAGCCAGTGAATATTCGGTAATATCATCAAGAACTTTTTGAGCATCAAAGGGATAGTTTACTGCTTCGGGGGCAAAACCCGGAGCAATTTCGATTCTTTTTTGCAAGCCTGTAGATTGAATGGAGCAATTTCTGGTGCCAAAATGTACAGGATTTTTTCCACTTCGGTCACTTAAAATTTGAACTTCCAAGTGATTGAAATTTTTAATTCTTTGTTCAATCAATACACCATCATCTTTAAATTGTCGCATGGCATAGTTTCTGATTCTTCGATAGGTTGAACGAAATAAATCAATGTCATAAACTTCTTCAATGCCCATTCCTCCACCGCCGGCAGAGGCCTTAATCAAGACCAATGGCTTAACAACGCCTTGCGTTTCTTGAAATTCAAATAAATTACGGGCAATATTTTCCGCTTCACTTTCATCGTAAATGGGCTTGTCAGATCCGGGAACTGTGGGGATATTTAAACTTCTGGCCAATCTTTTTGTATTGATTTTGTCGCCAAGCTCTCTGATGATTTTCCATGAAGGTCCCAAGAAAATAAGTTTATTGTCCCTTTCGGTTACACGGCGGGCAAATCGAAAATCTTCGGCAAAAAAACCATAGCCGGGGTGAATGGCGGTTGCATTTGAAGCATCAGCAACACTAAGTAATTCATTTGCATCATGATAGGAAGAAATGCGATATAAACTTTTGGCATCACCAAATTCTCTGGCAAGTTTCACATGTCCTGATTGGGCATCTTCCAAAGTAAAAACAGCCACAAACTTCAAACCCAGTTTTTGGCAAGCTTGAATAATTCTAACGGCGATTTCTCCCCGATTGGCAATGAGGATTTTATGTTCTTTTTCCACTGATTATCCTTTATTATATCCATAAAATTTTCTGGTTTATTTTGAAAAAAATAATTATAAAAATGTAAATTTTAAAAATTAATTTAATATTTGCGTATAATATAAACAATTTTAATTAATTATGCAAATAACTTTTTTAAAGGGAAAAATATTAAAAAAAAATGATAATATATTGTTAATAAAGTGCTTTTTAGTGATTATGACTTAAAGTGATGTTTTGCCAATAATTTTTTTTTAAATTTTCATAAAAAAAACTTGCCAATTCATAAAAAATAATCTAATTATTTTGAGTTATTTTAAATGTGCCTATTAAAATCGTACTGAATTAATCAGTGATTTTTTAAAGTATGGATATTTTAATATCTGTAATATTTAGGTATATTTTATAATGTAAATTACTTTGAAAACATTTTAACAACACACATTTTCATAACATATTTTGTGTTGCTTAGGGTCCCAACTTTTATCAATTAGATTATCTGTACTTTTGCAGGTGGATATGAAAAGGGTGAAAAGCAAATAATTTTTAAATTAATGAAAATGGACGAAAAAAACCCTCGGAGGAAATTATGGCTTATGTAAGCATGAAGCAAATGCTTGAAACAGGTGTACATTTTGGTCACCAAACTCGTCGTTGGAATCCTAAAATGCGCCCCTTTATTTTTGGAGCACGTAATGGTGTACATATTATTGACTTGCAACAAACAGTTAAACTTTTTCGTACAGCCCATGACAAAATTGTAGATACAGTTGCAAATGGCGGTAAGGTTCTGTTTATCGGCACAAAACGTCAAGCTCAAGAAGCAGTTGCCTATGAAGCAGAACGTGCAGGTCAACCCCATGTTACCAATCGTTGGATGGGTGGAACTTTAACAAACTTTGTAACAATTCAAAAAAGCGTTGATCGTTTGAAAAAACTTGAAGCAATGTTTGAAGACGGAACCATTAATCGTTATGCCAAAAAAGAAATTTTAACTCTTCAACGTGAGTTAAATAAATTAAAACTCACTTTGGGTGGAATTAAAGAAATGGCAGGCGTGCCACAACTTGCTTTTGTAATTGATCCACATCGTGAAGAAATTGCAATTAAAGAATGTCGTAAGCTTGGAATTCCTGTTGTTGCCATTACCGATACCAACTGTGACCCTGATATGATAGATTATATTATTCCCGGAAATGATGATGCCATTCGTGCCATTAAACTTTTTGTGGCTGCCATGGCAGATGCATGTATTGAAGGTGAAGCTTTGAGAAAAGATGGTGGCGATATGGAAGCTGCAATGCTTGCAAAAGAGGATGTTGCTGTTGATATTTCTGCCTCAACTTTTGCAGATGATGAAAGCGATGCCGATTAATAAAATCGTATTCAGGTTTAAGATTTAGTATTTAGTATAAAATAAAATAACATCTTTTTTAGATAATTGGAGATATAAAATGAGCATTAGTGCTTCTATGGTTAAAGATTTGCGTGAAAAAACCGGCGCAGGCATGATGGATTGTAAAAAAGCCTTGACTGAAAGTGACGGTGATTTGGAAAAAGCCATTGACTGGCTTCGTCAAAAAGGTCTTGCAAAGGCTGCAAAAAGAGCTGACAGAGCCGCAGAAGAAGGCATTATCATGTTAAAAATTGCTGATGATAATTCTTCTGTTGTTGCCATTGAATTGAAATGTGAAACAGACTTTGTGGCAAGGGGCGAAAAATTTGTTGAGTTTGCAAAGTCCGTGGCAGAACACGCATTTAATAACTACACAGAAGATAATGCAGAACTTTTGGCTCAAGTTTTTGGTTCTTCAACCTTAGGCGAAGCTGTGGGTGAAGCTGTTGCAACCATTGGCGAAAATATTGTAATTGGAAAAACAGTAAAATCAAGCGTTACAGGTGGAGTTGTCGGAGCTTATGTTCACTCAAATAAAAAACTTGCCGCTCTTGTAGAAGTAACTGCTTCCGCAAATCCCGAAGCTGCTCTTGATTTTGCAAAAAACGTGGCAATGCAAGTTGTTGCAGCCAGTCCTTTGGCTTTGAATGCCGATGACTTGGACGCCGCAATGATTGAGCGTGAGCGTGAAGTATATCGTCAAAAAGCCAAAGAAGAAGGCAAGCCTGATAATATTGTGGAAAAAATTGTTGATGGTGCCATAAAAAAATATTGCAAAGAAATTTGCTTAATGGATCAATCATATATTCGTGATGATAAAATGACCATCACCGATTTACAAAAAGCCGCTTCCAAAGAAGCAAATGCAGAGTTTAAGATTATTGGCTTTAAACGCATAGTTTTAGGTGAATAATGCATTAAGAATTAATTTCAGGTTATTTTTTCTTGAATAATTTAAAAAAATAGGGCAGTATTTATCTGTCCTATTTTTTTAAATATATTATCATTATATAGTAATTTCAAATGAAATTACTATCGTCGACTGCGATAGCAGGAGACCACTGCGTAGGCATAAGTGCAATTTTATTGCACGGGTGCCGGAGCAAGTGTGCTTTCAAAAAGTTGACATTAGTGATGTCAACTTAAAATACTATATGAGCAGATAGAAAGAATTATTACAGTCTTGAGTTAATTTCGGAATAAATTTATTATGGAAGAAAAAGTTAAGCTTACAGCATTAATTATTGTTTTAAATGGAGAAAGAGTTTTGGATTCTTGTCTGAACTCTTTGTCTTTTTGCGATCAAATTGTAATTATAGATTCTTTTAGTACAGATAATACAAAAAATATAGCCAAAGAGCATAATGCCATTTTTATAGAAAATAAATTTGAAGGTTATGCGGAGCAAATTCAATTTGGTATAGATTGGATAGAAAAAAATAAACCTTCTGAGTGGATATTTTTTTTAGATTGTGATGAAATTTGTTCACTTGAGCTTAGAGACAGTATTTTTAAGGCTTTTGAAGAAGATAAAGGTATAAGTGCTTATCATATTTCAAGAAGAACATGGTATTATGATAAATTTATAACTCATGGCGGCATGTATCCGGATAGATTGTATCGTTTATTTAAGCCTGAGCATATAAAAATCAGCACCAAAAACGGTCATCCCGTTTATATTCCAATGCAAGAAACAAAAATTCTTGAGGGCGATTTATTACATTATTCCTATGATAGTTTTTTTAATCAAATGGAAAAATTAAATATTTATGCGTCACGTGGGGCAGATTCAATGCGTCTGCGAGGCAAAAAGGGCGGAATATTTTCAGCTATTATCCATGCCAAATGGCGTTTTTTTCAGATGTATATTTTAAAACGAGGTTTTTTGGACGGTAAAGCCGGTTTTATATTGGCAGTTCATATTGCATATTATACTTTTTTAAAGTATGTCAGGGTAAATGAGGGAGATTGGGGCAAGCCTTATGTTCAAAGTTTAAAAAAGACTGATTAAATTCTTATAAAAAATTTTAAATTTTATTTTTTGAATGTTAATTCACTGTTCAAAAAAATTCCCAAGAAAAATAATCAGTGCTTCCTTAAATAAAGTTCATAAAGTTAAATAATTTTGTTATAAAACAAAGGATAAAGCTATGGAGACAATGAAGTATCAAAGAGTGTTGTTAAAGTTAAGTGGTGAAGCTTTGGCTGGAGAAAGAGGCTTTGGAATTGACCCTGATACAGTTTCTGATATTTGCAGAGAAATTGCAGAAGTTGCTGCTCTAGGGCTTGAAATTGTGCTTGTTATTGGGGGAGGAAATATTTTTAGGGGTATTTCTTCTTCTGCAAAGGGAATGGATAGGGCAACTGCGGATTATATGGGCATGCTTGCAACCATATTAAATGCTATGGCAGTACAAGAAGCACTTGAAAAGATTAATGTTCCGACTCGTGTACTATCTGCCATTGAAACTACTGAATTATGTGAACTCTATATTCGCAGAAAAGCTTTACGTCATCTTGAAAAGGGTAGGGTTGTTATTTGTGCTGCCGGCACAGGAAACCCCTATTTTACAACAGACACAGCCGCAGCCTTAAGAGCCATGGAGCTTTGTTGTCAGGCCATTATTAAAGCCACAAAGGTTGATGGGGTTTATGATAAAGACCCTGAAAAATTTGATGATGCCGTTAAATTTGAAATGATTTCTTATGAAGAAACTTTAAGACGTCATTTAAAAGTTATGGACGCAACAGCCATTACCTTGGCTCAAGAAAATAAAATGCCCATTGTGGTTTGTAATATCGCAGGGGGAAATATAAAAAAAGTTATTTTTGGTGAAAATGCCGGAACAATAGTAGAAGGAGAATAAAATGGATAAGGACGAACTAATGCTTGATACCGAAGAACGTATGGAGAAAGCTCTTGTTTCTTTGGATAAAGAATTTGCCAAACTACGTACAGGAAGAGCTTCAACTTCTTTGGTCGATAATATTAAAGCAGATTATTATGGAACTATTACTCCAGTTAATCAAATGGCTTCTGTTGCAGTTCCCGATAGTAGAACCGTAACCATTCAGCCTTGGGATAAAAATGCCATGGCCATTATTGAAAAGGCAATTATTGCCTCCGACTTGGGTTTAAATCCTCAAAATGACGGAAAACTTATCAGAATTAGCATACCACCGCTCACAGAGGAACGCCGTAAAGATTTGGGAAAGGTTTGTAAAAAATACACAGAAGAATCCAAAATTGCCATAAGAAATATTCGTCGTGATGCCAACGACAGTCTAAAAAAGATGGAAAAAGATAAAGAAATCACAGAGGACGAACTCAAAAAAGCTACTGATGAAGTTCAAAAAATTACAGATAGCTATATTGCAAAGGCAGATTTGAAAAACCAAGCCAAAGAAAAAGAAATTATGGAAATTTAGCCCCATAAAAAACCTTTACATAGCTCTATGTAAAGGTTTTTTATAATGAGTAAGATTATTTATATTTATGATAAAGCCAAAACATATTGCATTTATTATGGACGGAAACGGACGCTGGGCCACCGAGCGTGGACTTAGTCGCAGTGAAGGGCATTTGGCCGGAACCAAGGCTGTTCGTATTGTTTTAACAGAATGCGTAAGAAATCAAATCCCTTTTGTTACCCTTTATGCCTTTTCCACAGAAAATTGGAACAGACCTCAAGAGGAAGTTAGTACCCTATTTAAACTTTTTTGTGAATTTGTGCAGAAAGAATTACCTTTAATGATTGAAAAAGGGATTAAACTTAGCATGATAGGTGATAAGGAACGTATTCCTTTGGCAGCTAAAAAAGCCTTGGACTATGCCATAAAAAAGACTGCCAAAGGGGAAAATACCGAACTTATTTTAGCCTTAAATTATTCGGGTTCACAGGAATTGGTTCATGCCGCAAAACAAAGCTGTCTTGGCTTATTGCAAAATGATGATAATTTGGAAAGGATTCAAAATTCGGCAAAAAATATCAAAGCATTAAAGGCAGAGCTTAGTAAAATTATCACAGAGCAATATACAGATCAAACCTTAAAAAATTGCTTGTACCATGCAAGAATTCCTGATCCGGATTTGATTGTCAGAACAGGCGGAGAGCTTAGACTAAGCAATTTTTACCTACTACAGGCAGCCTATGCCGAATTATATTTCAGCGATGTTTATTGGCCTGATTTTTCTGGGGAAGATTTTGAGCTTGCTTTAAATGCTTTTGCCAATCGAAAACGTCGCTTTGGCAAGATTTAAATTTTCATGTTGATTATAATGCTGGGGGCAACGCTAATTTCTCTTGAGAGGGAAAACCACATTTTTTTTGAACCAATCCATGACGCTTAGTCTCACTTTGTTCGACATAAGCCGGCGAGTTTTTCCCCTTCAAACGTAACTGCTTCCCCCTTTCCTTAAAAAACATTTTATCAAATAAAAGTATAACCTTTTTGATTTATTTGTATTTTTTTAATATCTAAAACCAAAAATCATGCCATAACTGAGACCTCTGCACAATTATTAATTTTTAAAAAAAATCTGTTTTTAGAATGAAATTTTTTATTTTTAGATAAATTTTTGTGCAGAGGTTTCTAACTAGGATTTTTTAAAACCTTAATGACGTGGTGCAAAGTTACAAAACGAAGCAATTGCTTAATTGCTTCGTTTTGTAACTTCTTGTGACTCTAAATTGAGCGTTTAGAAATGTTTTCTATGCTTTAATTTTCAAATTTTAGGCATAGTCCCCGCGGTTAAATTTATATGTTTCAGTAACAGCCATGACTTCTAAATCCTGTAACATATTATTTAGTGTGGGGTTTTTGGTTGTTAATTTTGCATAATCTTGACGCATCATATCAATTTGATTATTAGCCTGTTCAAGATTGGCATAGGCCTGTTTTAAACTTTCGCTACCTTGCAAAGAGTTGGTATAAGCATCCATACTATCTAAGCTACTTTGTAAACCTTGCACAAGTGATTTTAAGATCTTTTCATCATTTTGATTATGGCTTAAATCCTTTGTGCCTTCCATATTAGCCAATGCTTCTGTTTCAATGGCCATGGGGTCTGCCAAGGCTTTTAAGTGATTTACATTTGATGCTTTTTCTTGCTGATTTAAGGCACTTATCTCTTCACCAAGCAGAGATTCAAATGAGTTTGAATTTACTTTTTGGTTATTACCGGACTTTGGTTGGGCCTTAACTTGTTCTACTTGTAGCAATCTTTCTAGTTCGGAGTTAATTTTCATTGTGGCTCCTTCTCTTTTGAATTACTCTAATGAGGTAAATCTTTCCATATTGAATCGGTAAATTTATCTAATTATATTCAAAAGATATTTGTAATCTTATTGAACTGTTATGATTCTAAACTATACAGTCATAAGTCTTTTATATGTTTTGTTGAATAATCTGCAATTTTTTTGCCAATTTTGATTATATCTGTTGATTCAATAAGTTATAATTTTACTAGACTTTTTCTGGGCAGAAATTTCCTATAAAGTTTGAAAAAATCATTGGGGTTTGCAAAGGGAGTCACTCCCTTTGCTGGGGGGTTGGGGGCAAAGCCCCCAAAATGGAATAACATGAAAATGGCAAAAAGGTAAAAAAGAAATACTTGTCTAAAATGGAAAAAATATTTATAATATTTTTATATACCACAGGGCTGTTTATAACTTTATATCTTATATGGTGTCAAGCTGCCCTCAAAATGAAAGGAGTTTTATATGTCTTCAATTAAAAAAATTCTTTGTGCTCTTGATTTGGCTGATCACAGTAAACTTGTGGCAGAATATGCCACAATGATCGCAAAAATGTCCAATGCTTCTATTATCGCCGTTTATGCAGCTCCAACCATGACCCAATATACAGGTTTTCATGTACCGCCAAGCTCCATAGATGATTTTGTGGGTGAGATTGTTAGCGGGGCAAATAATGCCATGGACGAATTTGTTGCCAATAATTTTGACGATGTGGAAGTTAAATCTGAAATCGTTGTGGGTTATGCGGCAGAGGAAATTTTGGCCCTATCAGAACGTGAAGATATTGATCTTATTGTAATGGGTACCCATGGACGTACCGGTATTGACCGTATTTTATTTGGTTCTGTTGCTGAAAAAGTAGTAAAAAATTCAAATGTTCCGGTCATGACAATCAGACCGCAAGTAAAAGCTGAATAATATAAAAAAACTCTGCATAATTTATTATGCAGAGTTTTTTTTATATTATAGCAAATAATTTCTTATTCAGCTTCAGAGCTTACTTCCTCAGCAATTTCTTCAATTTTTGCTTCTTCAACTTTTGCTTCTTCGCCAAGGCGAGATCTATCTTCAGAAACAACTTTAACAGTAAAAGTTGGAATAATATCAGCATGTAAACGAACTTTTATTTCATGTTCGCCAATGGTACGAATATTGCCGTCAAGTAAAATTTGATGACGATCAATTTCAATACCTTGTTCTGCCAAAAGTTCACCAATCATTGAAGTTGTTACAGAACCGTAAAGCTTGTCGTTTTCACCGACTCTCATGGTAATTGTAAGTACAAAACCTTCAAGTTTTTGTGCAATAACATTGGCTTTACCACGAACTTCGTCCATGCGAGCTTGTAGTTTTTTACGTTCCAATTCAAAGGTTTTTAGATTGGCAGGAGTTGCAAGCATTGCAAAGTCATAGGGAAGTAAATAGTTACGTCCATAACCATTTTTTACTTCCACAACATCACCCAAGTGGCCTAAATTTTCCACATCAGCACGAAGAATAACTTTCATATCTACTCTCCTAACCGTTTAAAGAATTTGTTTTCTTTTTAACATCACTAGCATGAGCTGTTGTGTAGAAAAGAAGTGCCATTTGACGTGAACGTTTAATTTCTGTGGTTAAATGACGTTGATGTTTTGCGCAGGTTCCTGTAATTCTGCGAGCTACAATTTTACCACGTTCTGTAATAAAATCACGCAAAATATCAGGGCGTTTGTAGGATAGTGCCAAATCTGTGTCTGCACAAAAACGGCAATATTTACGACGGGGTGCAAATTTTTTACGAAAAGCCATGTTTATGCCTCCTGTGCTACTTCTACCTTGTCTTCAAGGCGAATGGTGATAAATTTATAAATATCGTCTTGAATTCTGATGATACGTTCAAGTTCTGCCACCAATTTTGCAGGAGCCATATATTCAAAACGAACATAATAGCCACGCATTTGTTTACGCACAGGGTAAGCCAAATCACGCATACCCCATTGATCAACTTCGATTATTTCACCATTTTCGCGTTTAATAACGCCACAAAGGTTTGAAATTTGTTCTTCGCGCATTTCCACTGTAAGTTCAGGGGAAAAAAGCACGAGAGTTTCCATTTTACGCATAGTTCTCTCCTTTTGGTCTATGGCTTTTGGTTATCCAAAAGCAAGGTTGATTTGTTTATGTAAGTCATCTTATTTCAAGTGTCAAGAAAATTATTAATTTAAAATAATTTGCATAGAAATTTATTGCAATTATTTTAAAACCATGTATCATTTTTTCACTTATGAAACCTCTGCACAATGAATTGTGCAGAGGTTTCATGGAGTGTTTACACCGTAAACACGACCGACAAAAGATTTTTTTGGCAAGAATAGACAAAACCACGTTTTTGTCGTTAAATGATTGCCCTAAAAAATTTTTTGGCGTGCCTTTTACCTCTGTACAAAGATTTATCTAAAAATAAAAACTTTATTCTAAAAACAGATTTTTTATTAAAAATTAATAATTGTGCAGAAATATCCTTAAAGGTTCCATGCTGATTTAAAACTTTTGTGAATTAAAGTTTTATGAAATATATTGGGTAAATGGGAAGTAAAAAAGCTGACCCGCAGCCGTGAAAGAGGACAAATTCATCAAAACCACTGTATTTATAATATGGGAAGGGATGAAGGAGAATGATACTTGAGCCGGCAAACCAGCCTTTAAATAGGGTTTTTAAATCCAAAATAAGTTGCTCACGTGGATTTGGGCAATGGTGGTTTTATTTAGGGTGATTTATTATATTTTTAAAAGTTATTATTTCCTTTTTTTCTTGGCTTTTAAACTTATCAAAGTGATGATTTTTATAAATTAAAAATTAAAATTGCTTTTGCACCTGTTTTTCCATCATATTCAAATGCCGTGATTGCTTAAAAAATTCTTATTTTTTAAGCAATTTATTTTTTTGTATATGGTTAGCAATGTTTTTAATATTGTTATAAGAAAATATTTTTTGAATTTTAAAGGTAAACAAATGAAATTAGGAAAACTTTTTGGGGTTGGAATCGGTCCCGGGGATTACAAGTATTTAACTTTAAGGGCAGTTGAAGTTTTAAAAGATGTGGATATTATTTTTACGGTAATTTCTAAAAATGTAAGTGACAGTATTTCACAACAGGTGACTGAAAAGATAGAGCCAAAGGGTGAGATTTGTTTATTGACTTTTAGTATGTCACGAGACAATGCTTTGCGTGAAGCTCAAATTAATGAAAACGCCGATAAAATAATGAAAGAACTTGAGCAAGGCAAAAATTGTGCCTTTGCTACCCTAGGTGATCCTTGCACCTATAGTACTTTTACATATGTGTTCAAAAAAATTATGGAAAAATATCCTGAACTTGAAGTTGAAATAGTTCCCGGTATTACTTCTTTTGCCACCTTGGCCGCAAAAGCAAAAACACCCTTGGTTGAAAACAAACAAATTTTCAGAGTTGTTCCCTCTTTTAAAAGTGAAGATGTTGAAGAGCTTGATTTTCCGGAAAACAGTACAACAATTTTATTAAAAACCTATCGCTCACGCAATACTTTGATTGAAAAACTAAAACAAAAACTTGATAAAAAAGAAATAAAACAAATTACCTATGGCGAAGAACTTGCCATGGATACAGAATTTATTTCTGAAAATGCCGATGAGATAATTAATCGTCCCGAAGCTTACTATTCAATGATTATGGTAAAAAAATAATAGTTTTTATGAAACTCTGACAAAATAAGTAGTTTACCGTATCAATACTTATGATGGGGAAAATAATGTTAAATAGTAAATTAGATGCTGTTCGTTGGGATTTGAGCGGTTCTGAAATTGAAAGTGAAAGTTTTAGAATTATTCAAGAGGAAGCAAAAGATCTTTTGGCTCACTTTAATGAACAAGAATGGAAAGTTGCCAGACGATTAATTCATACCACTGCCGATCTTCATATTGCAGAGACCTTGGAATTTAGAAATAATCCCATTGAAAGTGGAATGAATGCCTTAAAAAATTGTGCTCCCATAATTTGTGATTCAAAAATGATTAGATCAGGTTTGTCCCTTGACAAGTTAAGGAAAATCAATTCAAATTATTCTGAATCTTCACTTATTTGTGGCATAAGCGATCCGGATATTATCTTAAAAGCCAAGGAAGAGGGTAGAACCAGAGCAATTTGCAGTGCAGAAAAAGCTCGCCCCATGCTTGACGGTGCCATTGTTTTGGTTGGTAATGCCCCCTTGGCTCTTGCAAGATTTGCCAAATATGTTTTGGAAGAAAATGCTAAACCTGCCTTGGTTATCGGTATGCCTGTCGGTTTTGTGAATGTGGTGGAATCCAAGGAATTATTGGCTGAATGTAATGTTCCTCAAATTGTGCTTGCCGGAAGAAGAGGGGGCAGTGCTCTGGCTGTGACCACTCTTCATGCTGTCATGGAAAACTTACTTTAAGCTGTTGCCATGTCAAAATCTAAAGATAAAGATTTAAAATGGGGATTTTCTACAGGAGCTTGTGCGACCGCTCTGGCTCTTGCTGCTTGGAATTATGAGCAAAACAAACAGGTTTTGCCAGATATTGATTTACTTTTTTTAGATGATCAAAAAAAGACCTTGCCCCTATTGCCACCTGATTTTAAAAATCCCCATTATTTAAATCAATGTTCTGATTCAGAAAAAACAATTCCGCCTCTTTTTTATATTCAAAAAGATGGAGGCGATGACCCCGATTGTACCCATCAGGCAATTATATTTGGATTTTTGGAAAAAATTGAAGTTGAGAATAATTCAAATTCTGAAAGTTTGGCTGAATATGCTGCAAAATTTGCCGATCCGGCAGATTATATATTAAATATTGGTAATGATATTCTTATCCTACATGCTATTTCAGGTATAGGAAAAAGCACAAGGCTTGGGCTTGATTGTGATAAGGGGCATTATGCCATAAATCATGGACCCAGAAAATTACTGACATTAAATTTAGAAAATGCAGGCATGGGCAAGAAAGATAAATCTTGTTTATGGCGATTCAGTCTTGGGGTTGAAAGGGGTGAAGAGCTGGCACAAAAGACTTTAAATCCTCATCTTGGCATTATTGGCGGTATTTCAATCTTGGGAACAACGGGGCATGTCAAACCCTATAGTCATGATGCCTATATCGAAAGTGTCAGGATTTGTGTTCGTTCAAATTTTTTGAGTAATTGTAATGAAATGCTTTTTTGTACAGGTGGACGTACTCAAAAAGCTGCCAAGAAGTTTTATTCTCATCTACCTGAAACGGCCTTTGTTTCAATCGGTGATTTCATTGCCGAAAGTTTAAAATCTGCCATCAAATATCAAATGCATAAAGTTACGGTTGCCTGTATGGCAGGCAAACTTTGTAAATATGCCGCCAAATTTGAATATACCCATGCCCATAATGTGGCACAGGATATGCAATTATTGCGTCAAGAAATTTTATCTGCATTAAATAAAGGACAAGATTTAACAATGTCAAATCAGCTCAGTCAGGAAGTGGAAAAATCCAATTCTGTGCGAGAAGCTTTGATGTATTTACCTGAAAACATAAGAAAAGCGGTGCTTGGTGAACTTTTACAAAAAGCTTTAAGCTTTTTTAAATCCTTTGATTTAAATATTGATTTTGGGATCTTGCTTTGTGATTTTAATGGTGATGTTATAATTGAAAAAAGAATTAAGGATTTGGAAAAATAAACATGACTAAGGTTTTTAAATGGATTGACAGTCAAGAAAGGGCTTTTATTGATGTTTTTTCTTGTGGCATAGACTTTGACGAAACATTATCTGCAAAAAATTTTTTAACCTATGATATTATTTTTGGTTCTGCTTCACTTTTAAAAACTTATGCCGCCAATCATCCCCAATCATTCCCCATTGCCAAACATGCCAAAGATGATGCCAAAAATGCCCTTGAATTTGCCAAACAAAATAAAAAAGTGGCTGTCTTGTGTAGTGGTGATGCCTTATATCATGGTTTTGGTTCTACCCTATTAAAATTTGCCAAACAGGATAATTGTGAGCATTTACTAAAATTTTATCCAAACATTACGGCTTTTCAAGCCCTTTTTCATCGCATTGGTTTGGAATGGAATGAAGCTAAACTTTTCAGCTTACACCATAATATTCAAGGCGAACAGGGTAAAAAAGCTTTATTGCCGGAAATTATAGATTGTGATTTACCCGTTATTTATGGGGGAAGTGATTATCCGTCTCATGTTTTGGCAAAATGTATTTGCGAATGTGATCAAAAACAATCAGAACGTTATGCCATTATGGCCGAATATCTTGGTTCGCTCAATAAAGAAAGAATTTTACAAGCCAAGCTTATTGATTTAATTCAATTTGAATTTTCTCCGACTTCCATTTTAATTCTATTGCCCATGGATTTTGGAAAACATAAACATTTAAATTGGCAAGAAATTAATGAAAATACAGCCAATGGCTTGAAACAATCTGATTTTATTAAAAAATCCTATCCCATAAATAAAGCAAACCCCATAGACAAAGCAACAAAAGAATTGCCCTCAATCTTACCGCTTGGCTTGCCTGAAGATTTTTATTGCAAGGAAAATAATTTAATTACTGCTTCAGATGCCAGAGCAATAATTTTAGCCAGACTAAAATTACCAAATTCTGGTGTTTTTTGGGATTTGGGAGCAGGCAGTGGTTCTGTCGGGCTTGAATGTGCAGCCTTACAAGCCAATTTAAATGTTTTTGCCGTTGAACAAAAGGAAAGTCGTTTGCCCATGATTTTGCAAAACAGGCAAAAATTAAATCTCAATAATTATAAATTGGAACATGGTGATATTTTAGAAAAAATTGCAAATTTGCCAAGTCCCGATCGTGTTTTTATTGGGGGAGGCGGAAAGGATATTGTGGAAATTTTAGAAGCTTGTGCCTCTAAACTAAATCAAGATGCAATTATGCTTGTCAGTGCCGTAACTTTGGAATCATTTCATAAAATATATAATTGGCAAAATAATGATTTTGTGCAAAAAACAGCTTGTTTGCAAATAAATATTGCTAAAGAAGAAGTTTTGGCAGGTAATTATCATAGTTTTCAAGCTCAAAATACTTTGTATTTATTTATATATAAAAAATAATATAAATAAGCTAAAAATAAAAAATGTATAAGGAAATAAAATGACATTAGAACAAAATAATATTGCTTGTAATTGTGCGGACAAAGGCAATAGTGATGACAAAGGCCTAAAGGTTCAAATCGTTGGCGCAGGTCCCGGAGCAACTGATTTAATTACAGTCAGAGGTTTTAAAGCTCTTGAAAATGCTGACTTTGTTCTTTATGCAGGTTCCTTGGTCAATGAAGAGCATCTAAAAATTTGTTCTGATGCTTGTGTTTGCAAAGATAGTGCCGATCTAAACTTGGAACAGCAAGTGGAATTGATGGCTGAATATGCCAAACAAGGTAAAAATGTGGTCAGACTGCATACGGGCGACCCTGCCATGTATGGGGCAATCAATGAACAAATCAGATGTTTGGCACAAATGGGCATTGGGGTTGATATTGTCCCCGGTGTAAGCAGTGTTTTTGGAGCTGCCGCTGCCCTTGGTTGCGAACTGACTGCCCCTGAAATAAGCCAAACCGTTGTTTTAACCAGAACTCCCGGCAGAACTCCCATGCCATCCAAAGAAAAGGCTTCTTCCTTTGCCAAAACAGGTGCTACCTTGGTCTTTTTCTTAAGCACAGGCAAGATTGACGAGCTTATGCAAGAGCTTCATCATGAGGGTGAACTGCCTCTTGATACGCCTGCAGCTGTTGTTTATAAGGCAACTTGGGCTGAACAAAGAATTTTTAGGGGAACAATAGCAGATATAGGACAGCAAGTTCAAGATGCAGGTTTTGGACGCCAAGCCTTGATTTTTGTTGGTAAAGCCATTGGCATTTCCAATGAAAACAGTCAACTTTTGGCCGTTTCCAAGCTTTATGCAAAAGATTTTTCCCATGGTTATCGCAATGCTTTGAGCAGTGAAGCTTTTAGTGGTAATTGTGCTCTTTATGCTTTTACAGGGGCAGGTCTTGCCAGAGCCAAGGAAATTGCCTATGGGTTAAAATTACCCATGGAAATTTATGCCATTGGTAAGAAAGAAAATTTTGAAGCTCATGACCATGGACATAAAAATAAGCATGCTTCCATTGAAGTGACCTATTGTGAGGGGGGAAAGCTTGCTGAAAATGTGCGTGCCAATTGGCAAGAATTTGATGCCCATATTTTTGTGGGAGCCAGCGGAATTGCTGTGCGTGCCATTGCCCCCCTCTTGAAGCATAAATCTCAAGATCCTGCTGTCATCACTTGTCCCGAAAGCGGAAGTCATATTGTCAGCCTTGTGTCCGGGCATATGGGCGGTGCAAACCGTCTTGCCAAACGCATTGCCAGAATTACAGGCGGTCAAGCTGTAATCAGTACAGCCACGGATATTAATTTCTTACCTGCCTTTGATGAAGTTGCCATGCAGGAAAAAGCAAGAATTATTAACCCAAGTGCAATCAAAGAATTAAATTCTGCTCTGCTTTCAGAAAAACAAGTTTCTTTCATGGGAAATAAGGATATTTATAATAAATATTATAATAATTCAAAGGTGGTATTTGCAGATAGTGTAAATGAAATCAATTCTGAATATTTGATTTGTTGGGATTTTGAACTTAACAATGAATTAAATATCAAACCTGAAAATATATTGAATATTACAAACAAAGCCTTTAGTTTGGGAGTTGGTTGTCGTAAAGATTTAAGCTATGAATTATTAAAATCATCTTTAAATCAATTCTTAGAGGATAATTCCTTAGATATTTCTCAAATTGCCAAAATTTGTTCTTGTTCACTCAAGGAAAATGAAGCTGCCATTTTAGAACTTGCCAAAGAATTTTCTTTGCCCACAGAATTTTATCCCGAAGAGAATTTAAATATAATTAACGTTCCAAATCCATCACAAAATGTGGCAGATAAAATCGGTACTGTTTCAGTCTGCGAAGCGGCTTCATTAATGGGAGCCTCCTACCCCAAAACAAAACGCCCCTACATTTGTAAAACCAGTTATGCAAGCAGTTTAACCTTTGCTGTTTCTCGTTTACCCCATGGTGAACTAAGCGAAGCCAAAACAAGTGGTGAATTATTGGTGGTTGGTCTCGGTTCAGGTTCCATGCAACATATTACTCCCGAAGTTATTGAAGCTCTTGAATATTGTGATACCATTGCAGGCTATACCCCCTATGTTGATTTCATTCGCCCCCTTGTTGCACATAAAAACATTATACAAAACGGTATGATGGGTGAAGTTCCCCGTTGCCAAAAAGCCCTTGAAGAAGTCGCCAAGGGGCATAAGGTCTGCATGGTTTGCTCAGGAGATCCGGGGATTTTAGCCATGGCAGGACTGCTCATGGAGCTTAGACACAATAATCCTGAATTTACCAAGATTAATATTAAAGTTATGCCCGGGATAACTTCAGCAAATATTGCCGCTGCCAGCCTTGGAGCACCCTTACAAAATGGATTTTGCCTTGTCAGTTTATCGGATTTATTGGTTCCCGGTGATGAAGTCAGACAAAATATCAGAGCCGTTGCAAATTCTGCCTTGCCTGTTGCCCTTTACAATCCTGCGGGGAAAAAACGTCGTGCAATTATGGCAGAAGCCCTTGAGATTTTTGCAGATGCCAGAGGTGATGTTTTATGCGCCTATGTGAAAAATGCAGGACGAGATACAGAAACCAAGTGGATAGGAAGTTTAAATTCCTTCCCGCAAGATGAAGTTGATATGTCAACACTATTGATTATAGGCGGCCCAAGAACAAAGTTTGACGGAGATTATCTCTATGAAGCAAGGGGATATATTGAGAAATATATTGAAAAATAGTTTTTGAGAAAGCATTAATTTCTTGGGGAAAACTTTTTTTGAGAGGGAAAACCACGTTTTTTTTACTAATCCATGACGCTTAGTCTCACTTTGTTCGACATAAGCGTCATGGATTAGTTCAAAAAAATGGGGTTTTCCCTCTCAATTTGGAATTACGTATTTTTCTGTTTATATTTATTTTGCTAAAATTTCAATTTTAATATTATATTGATTTTCCAGTTCCTGCAGTCTATCTCTTTTTTTATTTAAGATATAAAATGCAATATCTTGTTCCACATGGTGAACAAAGTTATGGCTAATGGATTTGCTTGCAAGTTTGCTTTTGATGTCCCTTAAAACGCTTTGGGATTGCCATTCTAAATTTCTTCTGAATCCAATTCCACGGCAATGGGGGCAAGGTTCGGAGGACGTTGAAATGGCACTTGTTCCTGTTCTTTGTCTGACAAGTTCAAGAAGTCCGAAGGAGCTTAATCTGCCCACATCATGCCTTGCTTTATCTCTTTTCATGGAATTTACCATGGCTTTTTCAACTTCACGACAATGGTTTTTATCTTTCATTTCTATGAAATCAATTACAATTTGACCGCCAATGTCCCTAAGTCTCAAATGTCTTGCTATGGCTTCAACAGCTTCCATATTTGTTCTAAAAACCATGGATTCAAAATTGGATTTTCCATGGGTTTTACCTGAGTTAATATCAATTGCCATGAGTGCCTCGGTTTGGTCAAACACTAAGCGACCACCTGAAGGAAGCACAACTTCTCTCTTGGTTACTTCTTCAAGCTGGTGCAAAATATTAAATCTTTCCCATAGGGTATGTCTTGTATCTTTATGTAAATTTAGCATGTTTTTGCGCTTGGGAAAGATGATGCTGACCAGATTTTGCAAAGCGTCTTTTACTTCCTCAGAGTCAATCCAAATCTCATCTATATCTTCTGTAAGATAGTCGCGCACTGCTCTTGATGCCAAATCTGCTTCTTGATGAATTAAGCATGGAGCGACTTCTGTGCCGACTTTCTTTTGAATATCTTTCCATGTGCGTTTTAAAACTTTTAAATCTGTTTGAATATTGCTTTTGGTGGCACCTTCACTGGCTGTGCGAATAATTACGCCCATATTATCACCGGGCTTGATATTGGTCAAAAGCTCACGAAGTCTATTTCTTTCATTAATATCAACAACTTTTCTTGATACTCCAATTTGCTCTTGACCCGGTGTTAAAACAATGAAGCGACCGGCCAGTGAGAGCCAAGTGGTAAGAAAAGCACCTTTGGAGCCGGCAGGTTCTTTAACAACTTGCACTAAAACTTCTTGTCCGTTTTTAAGGACTTTTTGAATTGGAGGGTATTTTGATTCTTCCGTATGATGAGTCAGATAATATTCAGGGTGGACTTCATCTATTTGTAAAAAACCATTTTTACCTCCGCCAAAATTAACAAAGGCCGCTTGTAAATTGGTATCCACATTATTGATTATGCCTTTATATATATTACCTCTGATTTTGGCCTGATGTGCCATTTCAACAAAATATTCGGAAACAACGCCATTTTCAGTTATAACCACTTCAACTTGTTCATCGGGCACACAGCTGACATATAGAACTCGATGTATACTTTCTGTTTTTTCATTCTTATGTTTTGATTGTTTCTTAATGTTTTGCTCAGCTTCTAAAATGGATAGTTCACCACCTTCAGCTATGGGGGCATCTTCAGATAAAAATTCTTGATTGGCTTCTTTGTTCTTTTTTGAACGCTTTAATCTTCTGGAAAATTTATTTTTTTTGAGTTGTTTTGTACTTGTTTTGGATTCTTTCTCTGTTTCTTCATTTTCTTGCGTTTCAAGATCAATGTTTTGATTATCTTCAATGATTTCAGGTTGACTTGTGACTTCTGTTATCAGTTCAGACACCAATGGCAAAATATCTTCCAGGTTTGGCGCTTCATCCAAAGCACCAAATACCCCAAGGGCTCCCTGCTCTCCAAATTCGCCAAGGCTGCTTGTTCCACCATAGGGGCTGACTCCAAAACTTCCCGAAACAAAATCTGCTACCTGAATATCATTGCTATCATCATTTTCATCCTTTTTTGCAAAAGTAATAAAATTTGAGTTTAAGATTATGTTTTCCAAAAATTCTTCTTCATCATCTGCAATGCTGACAAAATTTGTGCCTAAAATCATTTTATCATGTGTATTTTCATCATTGCTGAAATTGTTTGGAATTTCAAATTCATGTTTTTTGTCGGAAAAATCAATAAAATCATCAAAGTGCTCTGTATTGAGGCTTTGAGTATCTATATGTATTGAATTTTCCTCATGCATGGGGATGGTTGAATTATTTAATACTTCTTGGTTGTCAGTGGTTAAATCATTCTTAGATTCACTGCTATTATCTTCATTATCTTTTTTTACAGTATCTTCATGCAAAATATGCTCATTAAACTCTAGTTTAAGCTTATCATCATGTTCAATTGCAAGGTTATGATTACCGTCAAGTAAGATTGATTTATTAAAATCAATGGCTAAATTATTATTTGATTCCAATGCAGGATTATTATTGTTTTCAATGGCAAGAGGATTTTGATGTTCAAGAGCTAAAGAATCATTAAAATCCAATTCTAAATTATTGGTTGCATCCAAGGGAATATAGTTTGGAGTTGAAAGAGATAGGCGATTTGAACTTTCTAAATGTAAAACAGGCTTATTTTTTGCTGTTTTGACCGGTCTCCCTGCTTTTTTTGGCTTTTCCTCTTCCTTAACTTGACCTGGTTTAGTTGCGGTTTTAGAAGGTTTTCTTGTTGTTTTACGGGGAGCAGGGGCTTTTTTCACCTTTTCATTATTTTCTGTTTGAATGGTTTGACTTTTTTCTTCACTATTATTTACTGAAGATATATTTTCATTATTTTGACTATTTTCTTGGATAGTATTTTTAAGTTTTTTTGTAGTCTTTTCTTTTGTTTTTTGTTCAGGACTATCTTTGGTTGATATCTTTGTTTGTTCTAAATTTTGATCTTCAATGGTTGGGGAATTTGTTTTTTTTGTTCCCGGTTTTCCAATTTTTTTAACTTCTTTTTTTTCAGTCATAATTTAATTTGTCCTAGAGAAATTTAATATGAAATATTATCATAAAAAAATTAATAACTAATCAAGTAGTTTAAAAAACTAAAACTATGAATTTTCAGAAATGTTTTGCCTATGAAATAATTATATAACAAAAAATAATGTTTTTTGAAGAAAAATTATATTTAAGTATATGCCGATTAATTTTTGTAAACCGAATTAATCAGAAAAGGTTCACTGCCTTCATTAGCCCTAAAGGGGTGCAAAAATTTGGTTTCTCTCATTTGCCTGCAAAGTGATCACCTTGTGATGTCTTTGTTATGGAAACATCAGTAAATCAGCATTTCCTTGACACTGTTTGGCAAATTGGTCTGAAAATTTATTTAGTGAAAATCGTCCTATAAATAAGAAGTGTCGGAAGATCTTCTAAGCTTTTTAGCTATAATTTTTTTTGTAATAAAAAATTAACCTAATTTTAATAGGTTAGATATAATAAATGCGAGGATAAAATCCTCTTTTTAAAATTTAAAAATACAATTTGATTAAAATAATTCTAAGTGTATAAATATCTTAATTTATTATTAAAAAATATTGTATGTTTTGGCTATTATATTTTGAAAATTTTACATAATTCATTTTGCATAATTCATTTTGATTTATTTTATGCAGGGTCTTTTAAAAATATAGTCGGATTATAATGTATAATTTAAAAAATATAAATACAATCTTAGACTTTTAAATACGTAATGTAATTATATAAACGCCAAATAATTTATAAAATATGTTACACTATTTCAAATTGCTATGAAATTTATAAAATTGATAATCATTTTAAATTTTTAAGGTAATGATTTTACTTGGCAAAAATTAAAAAATGTTTACAATTATATTTGAGTCAAAACTATCTTTTAAAAATAAAAATGTAAAGATTTTTTTTAAATAAATTTTTGGATGATCAAATGAACAGTAGAGAAGAGTTACGCAAAAAAGCCTTTCAATTTCGTAAAAATATTACAATAACCCGTCTGGATATTTTATCTTTACAAATTCAAAAAAATATTATAAACAGTATTTTCTATCAAACTTGTGATAAATTATGTCTTTATGCTTCTGTACGTGGTGAGGCAATGACCGATTATTTGGCAGCAAAAGCTTATCAAGACGGTAAAAATGTTTTTTATCCAAGGTGTAATCCTGATGAAAAAGGTATTATGCAATATAGACTATGTAAGAGTGATGCTGACTTACAAAAAGGTCTTTATGATATTCCTGAGCCAAGTAATGATTGCGAAGCTATTGAAAATACAGAACTAAATACTACGGAAACATTGATTATTGTTCCTGCATTACTATATTCTTTTCAAGGGTTTCGCTTGGGTTATGGTCAGGGATATTATGATCGATTTTTAAAACAAGTTCCGCTTGCCATTAGCATTGGCCCTTGTTTTTCAGAACAGTTAGAAGCAGAATTACCAAATATGCCTTGGGATTTACCTGTTAAATATTTGGCTACCGAGTATGAAGTTTTTCCTTCGAGAAAATAAGGCTTTGATTTTGAACTAAGATATTCTTAGATAATTAATCAGCGTTTCTTTATATTCTGAATTTTTTAAAAAATAATAAAAGAGTTTTAAAATAGGAGAAAAAAATGAATTATGATGTTGTATTTCATTTGGATTTGGCAGATGAAAAAATTTTGGCAATTGCCTTAAGTAATATATTAAATTTTTATAATGCTCCCCAGAGCAAGGATGCCAAGGTTATACTTCTTGCCAATGGTCCTGCCGTAAACTTATTTTTAAATGATAAAAAGCCTGCTGATTTGGATAAAATTCATGATAAAGGTTGCAAGATTTTACTTTGTCAAAATGCCCTAAATAAATTTGAGCTAAAGAAAGAAAATCTCTATTCGCAAATTGAAATTGTTCCTGCCGGCATTGTTGCATTGATTGAATTGCAAAATAATGGCTTTGCCTATATAAAACCTTAATCTTATAACTCATAGTGATATTTAGATTTACATGCAAAACCAAACAAAATCCTATATTTTTGCTTTAATAACTGTTGTTTGTTGGTCAACTGTATCAACGGCATTTAAGATTGCTTTATTTTTTTTAAGCCCTTTGCAACTGATTACTTTAAGTATGTTTATGGCTTGTATTTTTTTAGGTATCTATTCTTTATTTACAGGAGAATTTAAAAAATTTAAGCAATATGATAAAAAAACAATTTTGCTTGGTACTTTACCGGGTATTGTTTTATTTATTTACTATATGCTACTTTTTTCTGCCTACGATGTTTTGCCGGCTCAAATTGCTCAGCCCATAAATTATTCATGGGCACTGATGTTAACTTTATTGTCGGTATGGATTTTAAAGCAAAAAATAGATTTAAAAGAATTCTGCTGGCTTATCGTTGCTTACAGTGGAGTTGTAGTTATAAGTTGGGGTGGTTTTAACTATCTGGGATATATAAATAAGCTTGGCTTATTCTATGTAATCTTAAGTACTTTTTTATATGCTGTTTATTGGATTGGTATTACTAAAAGTAAATTATCAAATACCAATCAACTTTGGGTAAGTTTTTTAATTTGCTCAGTTTTGGGGATAATTGTGCTTGCAATCAATGGACAATTTTTTGCTTTGACAAAGTTAACATTTTTCCCTGCCTTATATATTGCATTATTTGAGCTTAGTATTCCCTTTATTTTTTGGGGGCTTGCTATTGCTAACTCTGTTTCTGTGGCAAGAATTGCAACCATGCCGTTTTTATCCCCTTTTCTGGCACTTATTTGGGTTGCCTTGATTTTAAGAGAAAATATTGCCTATACAACCTATATTGGTTTATCTTTGATTGCATTTGGTACATTTATGCAACAAAAAAAACGCATGAAGTCATGAAAAATACACATCAATTAGAATCAGCATACATCGCAATTCGGAATCATGTGATTAATCAGTGCTTTTTATAGTAAAATTCCGCCGGCCAAAACAAAATCATTATCATCATATATGGCTAGGACTTGCCCTTTGGCGTATACTTGTTTAGGTTCTAAAAAATGGATTTTTAAATCAATATTTGCCAAATTCCAAGCTTCTATGTTTTGAAAGTATAATTTTTCTTCTTCATTTTGATAAATTAAATCATCAATTTTGACATGAAATAATTTATTTTCAGAAAAATCATTGTTTAGAGTTTGATCTTTTGCTGAATTAAGTTTTTCTCCAAATTGTTGTAAAAGTATCTTATTTTCAGGAGTAAATTCAATTTCTTGCCCGTTATCTTTATTGATTATAAAGAGTTTTATCGGGCTTTTGGCTTCCTTATATCTGGTTTTTGCAAAAAGTTTATTTCTCCATAAATTGGGAGGGACAAAAAAATTAATATTTGTGGCATGAGCTTCCTCAATATTGATAAAATCCTTGTCTCCGACATATAATACATTTTTTTCACTGTCTTTTTTTAAGACGTATAGGGGTTTGGAATAGGCTATTTTCAAACCTTTTCTTTGTCCTTCTGTGTATTGCCACAGTCCATTATGTTTTCCAAGAATTTTTCCCTGTTGATTTGGATCATTATCCATTAAAATTACGTTACCGCTATTTTTAAAATCAAATTTTTGTGTATGATTTTCCAAAATAAATTGACGATAATCATTGTTTGGAATAAAACAAACTTCTTGACTTTCTTTGGCAATGGGGATTTTTGTATTATCATTTATAAGTTCAGAGTGAATGTCTTTTTTTAATTTATCTGCCAAGGGAAAAATACAGTGTTTTAAGTTTTTTATTGGAGTTAATGCCAAGAAATAACTTTGATTTTTTGTATGGTCATTGGCATTTTTCAGACAGGGACCATGGGCTTTATTGTCTTGATCAAGATAATTTTCAAGGCAAGCATAGTGGCCTGTTGCTAAAACCTCTGCACTATAATTTCGTGCAATCTCAAGCAATCTTCCAAGTTTAATCCTTTTATTACAAGTGGCACATGGGTTTGGAGTTTGATTTTCAGAATATGATTTTAAAAAGGGATTAATCACATCTTTATTAAATTCTTCTCTTAAATCTGCGATATAAAATGGAATTTGATTTTTCTTGCAAAAATTTGATAGGGCTGGAATGGGGCTTTCTTTGCTATCAATCAATTTTGCGTGTAAAGCGGCCACATCATGCCCCGCTTTTTTTAAGGTAGTGAGAGCATATAAGCTATCCATTCCTCCGCTGACGGCAACTATAATTTTCATAATTTATTCACTTTATAAAGATATCTGAGTAATTATTTCTTTTCTGACATATTTGTAATTCTCAGGGTTTTATTAATTTAATTTATGCTCATTGTTTCTACAACAATAAGTGATCCTTTTATTTTAGTACCGACTAAAATAATTGCTTAGATTTTATTGTGCTTAAGTTATTAAGTCAAATTTTTCAAATCAAAATTTTTCGATATATATTTCTTGACAATGAAATGAATGATAAATATTATAGAGCAAGTAAATAAAAACAATATTGTATCTAATAAATTATAAATACAAGTAAAAATGGAGAAAATGAATGTCAAAATCTAAAAATCTCAAAATATTAATTCCCTTATTAATGTTGGCAATAGTGGTCGGGCTTTGGTTTATGAAAAATAAATCGGAAAACACAGAAGTACTATTAATTGACAAAGGTGAATTTGGATTAACCGTTTCCTCTATTGATTTGGAAAAGTTAAAATCGCATAACTTACCTATTATCATTGATTTTGGTGCCGATGAATGTGTTCCTTGCAAACAAATGGCTCCTGTTTTGGCGAAAATAAATAAAGAAATGGAAGGCAAAGCTTTAATTAAATTTGTTGATGTTTGGAAAAGCCCTGAGGCAAGTAAAGGATTTCCTGTTCAAGTTATCCCAACCCAAGTATTTATCTTGGCTGATGGCAAGCCATATCAACCAAGTGAAAATTTAGGAATTAAATTTAATTTATATTCAACAAAGGATAGTAGTGAACATGTTTTTACAACACATCAAGGTGGTCTGACTGAAGAACAAATGAATTTGATTCTAAAGGATATGGGAGTTAATTAATGGAGGCATTTCTTGATACAATTTCACAATTGATTTTAGACAGCACTTGGCTTGCCCCATTGTTGGCTTTGGTTGGCGGAATTTTAACTTCTTTTACTCCTTGTGCTTTAACAAGTGTGCCATTAATCATTGGATTTGTCGGTGGTACAGGTCAAAACACCAAGAGAGCATTCTTTTTATCATTAACTTTTGCTCTGGGGTCTGCCATAACTTTTACAGTTCTTGGAATTATTGCCAGCTTTGCAGGTATGCTGATTGGTACATATTCAAGCTGGTGGTTTATATTTTTAGGGATTATAATGTTGCTGATGACCTTACAGGTTTGGGGCTTGTATGAAGTTATTCCGTCAAGTTTTTTAGTGTCTAAAAATCCAAAAAGAGGTTATATCGGCGCCTTGTTTGCAGGAATATTGGGGGGGATTTTTTCTTCGCCATGCTCAACCCCTGTGCTGATAGCGCTTTTGGCTGTTGTTGCAAGCCATGGAAGTTTGACTTGGTCAATTGTACTTCTTTTATTGTATTCCATAGGCCATGGGATTTTGGCTGTTATCTGCGGAACTTCAGTGGGGTTTGTGCAAAAAATTTCCGCTAATGCTCAATATGGAAAGCTTAGTGCAGTGATCAAATTATGTATGGGATTTATGATTGCTTTGATTGGGTTTTATATGTTTTATTTGGCATTTTAATCGAATTTAAGTGTTTTTCTGGTTTTATTGAGGGGGAAAACCACGTTTTTTGAACTAATCCACATGTCAATCCGTTTTTGTATTTTTTGAGGAGGAAAACCACGTTTTTTTGAAAAAAACGAGTTTTTCCCCCTCAAACTCCCCCTTTCCTTAAAAAACAATTTTTATAACATATTGTTTTACATTTGTTTTTTAAAAAATAATTTTCACAAGCGGATTGACGTGAACTAATCCATGACGCTTAGTCTCACTTTGTTCGACATAAGCTGGGTGAGTTT
>CAYJGE010000015.1:0-30518 GCA_964369835.1 uncultured Mailhella sp. | reverse complement strand
AAACATTTTTTCAAATAACAATATAACTATTTTGATTTATTAATATTTTATTTAACATCTAAAATCATGCCATAACTATGATTTTTTAAAACCGGAATGGCGTGGGGGCAAAGCCACCAAATTGGAACAACGTGGCATTTGGAGTCAGTGTGCTAATTATTTTTTCGTATTAATTAAAAGTTGTAATTTCTTGTAAAAGGTTTAAAAATTCAGTTTCAGGCATGGGTTTTGCGTAATAATAGCCTTGTGCATAATCACAACCAATGCTTTTTAACCACATGGCCTGAGAGAATGTTTCAATACCTTCAGCCACAATTTGCAAATTTAAAGCTTTTGCCAATTCAACTATTTTCTTTACAACGATAGAATTATTACTTTCCAAACTATTATTATCTAAAAAAGATTTATCCAATTTTAAAACATCAGATTCAATGCTTGCAAGTCTATTTAAGGATGACACTCCTGAACCAAAATCGTCAACTGCAATACTAAAGCCTTGTTTACGCAATTGTTTGACCTTTGTAATAATTTTCTTTTCTTCATAAATGAGAGCACTTTCAGTGATTTCAAGCTCAAATTGAGTTGGAGAAAGCTGATATTTATTGATTAATTCTCTTAGTTGTTTAACTATATTCTCTTCAAGCAAGGTAATGCCTGAAAGGTTTACTGCAATGATTGGTATATTGATTTGTGGCGCATTGGTTTTTATAAATTGACACACTTTTTCAAAAACGTATAAGTCAAGCTTGCTTATAAATCCGTTTTGTTCAAATTCATTTATAAAATCAGAGGGGAAAACTGTTTCATTATTTGAATTTTTCCATCTGACCAAGGCCTCGGCTCCTGAAACAGTCAAACTTTCAAAATTGATTTTAGGTTGATAAACCAAGAAAAACTCATTGTTTTTCAGGGCATTTTTCATATTAAAAGTTATTTTCAATCTTGTTTCATAGGTGTTTTTCAAGTTTTTATCAAAAGTATAATATGTTGTTTCTCGTTTTGATTTTCCTTGGTTTCTGGCCAAATTTGCCCTATCTAACATAATATTTAATTTTTCTTCGGTATTATCTACTTCATAAATACCCACTGAAATACTAAGATAAAAATTGTCGTCTAAAGTTATATCAATTTTGGGTAAGATATTTTTTTCAATAATTGTTTTTATGTCTATGCTTTCCTTTTTCTTTTTTAGTATGATAAAATTATCGGCATAGGTGCGGCAAAAAATAGTATTGTTTGGATTTAAAATTAAATTTAAAGTTGTTGCAATCTTTTTTAATACTTCAGAACCAACTTGAGTTCCATAGTAGGTATTTATGGTTTTAAAAGAATCAATGTCAAAAGTAATTAAATCATATTCATAGGGACCGGCATTTTCCAAAAACTTGGCACTGAGTTCCTTAAATCGATGATATGAAATAAAATTTGTTTCGGAATCAATGTTGATTATATCAGTAAATTGTTTTTTTAATTTACTTTGCTGAAAAATGTAATAGCAAAGAAATATTATGCCAAACATAAAAATTGGAGTTGCTATTAAGTACCAATAACTTTTGATAAAATCAAAAACAGATGTTCCTTTTATAAATTTAGCAGAGTGTAAATTCAATAATTCATTATAATGTTGAATATCATAATTATTAAAAATTATATTAAAAATAGGGATAAATTCATTTGCCAAATCATTTGCAATTTCAAAACGTAAATAGATTTTGTAGTTTGTTTGATATAGGTATTCATCTTTAATGTTTATCAAATTTTTAATATAATCTTCATTCTCAATGTCAAAAAGAATTGAGTTTACTTCATTATTATGATAGGAAGCTGCCAAATCATCCAGATTGGAATAAAAAACTATCTCGGCATTTGGAAAATCCCTAAGAATTTCATTATAATCAATGTGTAAATAATTTAAAATTCCTATGCTTTTTATAGCTAAGGAATTTGTTTTAAAATCTAAATCTGATTTTATGAATTGTTTTTTTGTTATAAACCCCAGCTCAGTAACTTTATAGGGCTCTGTAACTTGAAAAAGTGAATAAGCATGGGAGTTTGTGCCTATATTTGAGATTAAAATATCAAAAGTGTTGAGATTGTTGATGTTTTCAATGTTGTATGGTGAATAGTCTACATTAAATCCATATGTATTTGCCAATTCATTCATGAAATCAATTGTAACACCAAGCGGTTTATCATTAAATTCTGTATAGCTAAGAGGTGGATAGTTGTTAATAAATCCAACTTTAAAAGTTTTTCCTTTTAATTTTTCGGATTCTTGGCGGGTTAGTCCCCTATGGGTAAGTAAATTGATATTAGAAAAATATTTTTGTTTAAGTTCATTAAAAAAAGTTCCGTCTGTAAATAAAATTTCCTTTATGGACTTATTAATTTTTTCGGCAAGCTCAACATTGTTATTATCAACTATTAGATAAGTATCTAAAATATCAAGATTTAGAACTGTTTGATAATTTTCGAATTTAGGATTTTTTGAACTAATTAAATAAAAATCAGCTTCTTGATTTAGATATTGTTCAATGCTTGTTGTTTTAAATTGAACAGAAATATTATTTTGGATTAAATAATTTTCCAATATTTCAGTGGCAGGATTATTAAAATATGTTGCAACTGTTTTTCCGTCAATTGATTTAGGATCATTATAATAAATATTTTGATTACCCTTTGTGGCAAGGCTGATATATTGCTCATCAAGAGGAGTCGAAATAAATATAAAACTATCTTTATTGTATTTAGTTTCAAAAAAAAGGCCTGTCAGATCAATTTTATTTTCTTCAAGGGCACGAGTTAATGAAGTTTCAAAATTTACAAATTTAAATTTTAAATTTGTAAAACTTTCAATTTTTTTTAAGACATCGTAACCATATCCTTTATGATCATTGGATTTTAAATCATTTACAAGGCTTGAGTTGTCTTTGTAACCTACATTAACAATAGTATATAATTCGTTTGACAATCCATTGAAAGGGAAAAAAATCAAACAAATTAAAATAACTAAAAAGGATATATAAGCGGAATTTATCTTTGAAAATATAGAAAGCATAATTAAATCCTTCAAAAACATAGATTTTTGAAATTAGAATTTTTATAAAAAGATAAATAGTTGAAAATAGAAGTTTATTTTTCTTTGGAGAAGGTTTTATGAAAAAGCTTTATAAAAAAGTTTCTTAAAAAACCTTTATGGAAACGTTGATAAAATCACGTTTCCTTTTATTTTGAAAAAAAGTAAAATCCAAAACAAAAATTTTTATTTTTTTGCGACTAAATCAACATTTTTATGTGAAAAAAAATAATATGGACAAGTAATTATAAAAATAAATAGCGTAAAGGTATTATAATAATAAGATTACAATGAAATATGTTATTCTAAAATATGATTGTAGTCAACTTATTTTGCTAAGCAGGATATTTTTTGATATTTCCAATAAATAATGTTTGCCTTATGAAGATCCCTCTGTATAATTGAGACCTCTGCACAATTATTAATTTTTAATAGAATTCTGTTTTTAGAAAGGATTTTTCATTTTAAGATAATTTTGTGTGCAGAGGTAAAAGGAATAAAAATCAAATGTTAACTATAAAAAACAACTGTGCTTACTCTTGAATTTTGGTTATATTGACTAAAGTTTATGTTTTGGCAAATATGGTAAAATTTCAAGTTCAAGAATAAACAGTTTTTTTTAAGCACTTAACATCTTGATTAGATTGAATAAAAAAATGCTTGCAAAAGTTTTGATAATTTTGTAATAAATTCAGTTTGCAATACTTAAAACATTAAATCAGCATTAAGTTGATTTTTTCAATTGAAATTATAAATATTAAAATAATATAATGCGATACATTTCTCGCAGGGAGAGTTTATGAATATTATTCAAAAGATTGAAAGTGAATATTTGCGTACAGATATTCCAAAATTTCGTGCAGGTGATACAGTAAAAGTTCATTTGCGTATTGTTGAGGGTGAAAAAGAGCGTATTCAAATATTTCAAGGTAATGTAATTCGTATTAAACGTGGCACTACCGGAGCTTCTTTTACAATTCGTAAAATTTCTGATGGTGTTGGTGTGGAACGTATTTTACCATTACACTCTCCATTTATTGATCAAATTGAAGTTTTGGTAAGAGGCCGTGTGCGTCGTTCTCGTCTTTACTATTTACGTAAACTAAGAGGTAAGGCTGCAAGAATTAAACCTCTTGGTCGTCATAATTAGTCCACAACAATTTTGTCAGCATAAAGATTTTTTATTTGGCACATGAAAAAATAATTGTTTAAAATAAAACTTGAAAGAAATTTGTACTCCTGTACTTATTTCTTGTAAGTTTTTCAAGCAATATTTGCTATTTTTTATTATATTAACAAGTAGCTCTTTTTTTCGGTATCGATTAATTGATTTGATTCAAACCAAAAAAATAGTATTTTTTCTGTTTGGGTTTGTTTATAAAATTGAATTATAATTTTAGAAGAAATAAATTCTCCCTTTTACGGGGAGAATTTATTTGTATTTAAGCAAGTTAATCCGCTTGTGAAATATCCTTATTAAAAAAATAAAATATTTTAAAAAAATCAAGAATAGACAAAACCACACGCCATTCCGATTTTCAAAAACTATAATTATGGCATAATTTTTGATTTTAGATATTAAGTAAAATATTAATAAATCAAAATAGTTATATTATTACTTAATAAAATGTTTTTTAAGGAAAGGGGGAAGCGATTGCTTACGTTTGAGGGGGAAAAACTCGTTTTTTTCAAAAAAACGTGGTTTTCCCTCTCAAAAAATACAAAAACGGATTGACGTGGTATTTAAGGAAATATTTATTAAATCACTATAATAAAAATAATTTCGTGAGGTCTACCTAATGGCAAAAAAGCAAGTAATTCAAAATGGGCTTTTGCATAGGTCAGAAGCAAAGAATTTGCAAGATGAGCATATTGTAGGGCTTGACGAGGTGGGAAGAGGCTGTCTTGCCGGACCTGTTGTGGCCGCTGCCGTTGTGTTTCCAAAAGATTTTGACTTAATAGGTTTGACAGATTCAAAAGCCCTTAGCCAAAAAGAAAGATTTGAACTTGAACTGGAAATTAAAAATTATTGTCTTTCTTATGGTCTTGGTTTGGTTTGGATGGAAAAAATTAGAGAAATTAATATTTTAAATGCCAGCTTGCTTGCAATGGCAAGGGCGTTAAAAGCTTTAGTTTTTCGTACTCCTAAAATAAATCCCAGTATTTTATACGTTGACGGAACTTTTACAATTCCACCTGAATTTTTACTGCCCTATAATCTAACTCCAAAAACTCAAAAAGCAATTGTCAGCGGTGATGCTCTTGAACCTTCTATTTCGGCAGCTTCCATTTTAGCAAAAAATTTCCGTGATAATTTAATGATTAAGCTTGATGCCAGATATCCTGGATATGATTTTGCTTCCCATAAGGGATATGGGACAAAAAAACATAGAGAAGCCATTGAAAAATTAGGAATTTGCCCTTTACATCGCACAGGATTTCGTTTGGTTAAGCAAGAGCAAGGGCGTTTATGTTAAAAATTTTTTCAATTTTTTTCAAATCACTGCAAAAAATAGGGGCTAAAAAGTTAAGCCCCAAGCATATTATACTTGGTAAAAAAGGTGAAAAAATTGCTTTAAAATATTTACGAAAGAATAATTATATTTTACTGGACAAAAATTGGCAATTTAATTATTATGAGATTGATTTAATTTGTTTATATGATAAGACATTGGTGTTTATAGAAGTTAAGACAAGAACTGATAATAATTTGGAAATGGTTATTCATTCTTTTCATGAAAAAAAAAGAATGAACTTGATAAAGGCAGCTGAAAATTATATTGTCCAAAAAAAAATGGAACATTTACCTTGTCGATTTGATTTAATTTGTATTTATGATGGTTTAAAAAAAATGGAACATTATGAAAACGTTATTGCAGAATGAGCAAGAAAATACAAAAAAAACAGGTAAATTATTTTTAGTGGCAACTCCGCTTGGTAATGCTGATGATTTATCGCCACGAGCAAAACAATGCCTTGAAGATGTTGATATTATTTTGGCTGAAGATAGCAGAAGAGCCGGGCTTGCTTTTGGTCGATGGCAGATAAAAAATAGTAGAATAATTAGCTTAAACGATCATAATGAGAATACAAAACTGGATTATGTATTAAATTTGTTGGCAGATGGAAACAATATAGCTTTAATTTCAGATGCCGGCATGCCTATCATTTCAGACCCCGGCTACTTACTGGTAAAGGCTTGTCGTGAGCAAAAATATTCAGTGACAGTAATCCCTGGGCCCTCCGCTCCCATTACAGCTCTTGCAGGCAGTGGTATTGCTCCATTACCTTTTGTTTTTTTTGGTTTTTTACCTCGTAAAAAAAATGAACAAGAAAAACTATTGGCACCATACAGTAATCTTGATTTGACACTAATTTTTTTTGAAAGAAAGGATAGGGTAGAAAAAACACTACATAATATTTTTTCTTTGCTTGGAAATAGGGAAGTTTGTATAGCAAGAGAGCTTACAAAAACCCATGAAGAATATATTCACTTTTATTTAAATAATATTCCCTCTTTAGATCATTTACTTGGTGAACTTACGGTTGTGATTGGGCAAAAAATAGATAGGCATATCAGTTCAGAGGCTGAAATTATGGAGCTTATTGAGAAAGAAATTAAATTTGGCGGAACTTTGCGAGAAGTGGCCAAAAGGGTTCAGGTTCAAAGCACTGGTTGGAAAACCGGTGATATTTATGCCTTATCAACCAGAAATAAATAGTATGGCAATTTGACTTTTTATTGAGCAATAAATATAATAATTTAAACTTATGTTGACTCTTTGAAATTGCTATGTCGTCTACGACTGGTAGTCGACCGCCACTGAGGTGTAAGTGCAATTTATTTGCACGTTAAACACCGAAGCGAAGCGTGCCTTTCAAGTTTGATTTTTTAATGATACAATCAACTAAAAATCAAACTGCTATATTATGTTGAAAAAATTGTAAAAATACAGATATTAATATGAAAAAAAAATCAAGCGCCAGAATAGCTGAAAACAGAAAAGCTAGGCAATATTATGAATTTATTGAATTTTTTGAAGCCGGAATTGTTTTGAAAGGTCCTGAAGTAAAAAGTTTACGTTTAGGGCTTGTTAGTTTTAATGATAGCTATGTTGAATTTAAAAATTCGGAAGCTTTTTTGGTCAGTATGCATATCAGCCCCTATGAAAAGGCAAATTATGTAATTCAAGAACCTGACAGAGCCAGAAAACTACTTTTGCATCAGCATGAAATTAAACAATTAAGTGAAAAGGTTGAGCAAAAGGGTTTAACTGTTGTTCCTGTTAATTTGCATTTTAAAAACGGAAAGATAAAGCTTGAAATTGCCCTTGCCAAGGGTAGGAAGGTGCACGACCAAAGGGAAGAGTTGAAACGAAGAGCTGAAAAGCGTGATATGGAAAGGGAATTATCCAACAGATAGTTCACTCAATGTCAAAAAAGTTGAATTTGACTTTTTTTGATACGGATTATCTGAGTGAATTTTTAAGTTAAAAAAATAATTGTGCAGAGGCTTCTTTAATGTTATCACTTTTTTTAGATGATTTACAAAACAAAAGAAGAGGAAAATATGCAATACACAGATAAGTTTCCCAATGATGCAAAGTCAAATAATTCAGGTAGTTCCGTATGGACATTTTTTATTTACAGCTTTTTGACTTTATTATTGATTTTAATTTTTGGAGCTGCTTATTATATTGTTTTTAAACCTGATTTATCATTTTTGGGGTTTGGATCAACAGTAGATAGGGCTAAGCATATTATCAGCCGAAATCCTGATCGATTTAAATCGACACAAGAAGATAGTTTTTATGGCAATCTGTCAATAAATAAAAACAATAATGATTTTTCCCATGGGAAAGACAGGCAAGTAAGCCAAAATAATCCTGCCCCAACCACAGATAATAATTCTTATATTGCCGATAAAAATGATAATGAGCTTGTAACTCAAAATGACGGACTTGAACAAACAAGTCAAAATATGATTTCTGAAAATAAAGAAGTTAATAATGGTTTTGATAAATCGGAAATAAATAATAATTCTGACGAACTGTCTGCTAAAATGGATAGTTCCGGCGAACTGTCTTCTGAAAACAATAATTCTGATCAATTATCCATGGTTTTTGAAGAAACTGAAGCAAATAATGCTTCTCAAAAACCGGATTTATTGTCAGCTTTGACTAATCCTAAAAATGATATTAATCAAGATATCGACGTTCAAAGAAATTCAAAGCCTGAACAAAATGATAAAAATATAAGCGATAATAAAAATAGTTTATCTGAAACTGAAAAATCCATTCAAAAGCAAATTGCAGATAATGACGCAGTAACTTTTGATCAGCCTGTAAATAATACGCCTAAAACAGAGGAACTTGCAGGGATTTCGACAGGATCTCCTCCAAAAGAATTATCCCTTATAAGTAAAAATTCCAACTCTGAAAATAATGGAAATCTAAAATCAGAAGAATTGAATGTTATTATTGAAGGTGATGATTTTAAAATTGATGCACCCGATAATGTGGCTTCCTTTATTTTGCCTACAGAACAAGAATTTAATAATAAAAAGACTTTGTTGGAACAATTGCAAGAAGCCAAAAGGCAAAATATTGAAACTTCCGGACTTGATTTGCCTTCAGCCAGTTATTCTCTGACAAATCAAGCCAGTACAGAGTCTCAGGATTTACATATTTCAAATAATTTTTTGAATGAGCTTGCAAAGCTTGCTGTAAATAAATTTACTCCCACTGATAATGTTCAAAAAAATGCTCTGACAGTTACAGAAGCTTCAAGATATTTTGGTTTGACCATGAAAGGGCTTGAACATCCAAACGGTCGAATCGGTATCTTTGAATATGCCTATAATCCTCAATTAATTAAAGTGTTAACAAGAAGTTTGGCTCCTGTATTAATTGATAATATGGAAAATGCAGCCAAGGCCAGACTTATGTCAAATGAACAAATAAGTTCAATGTTTAAGTTTTATGCTGGCCAAGCTTCCGTAACAGCCAATCAATTACAATCCATTGTAGGTGATGCAAATATTGATATTAATTTAAATGAATATTTAGAAGTTGAAAAGTCGCTAAATATGTATCGTGAAGAATTTGCAAAGGCTCAACTTGAATTTTCAGAACTTTCTCGCAATAATAAAAGAACATCCGATATTGAAGCCATGATGAAAGAGCTTGCCAAAAAAGCAAGTGCCAGTCAACAAGAGCTTGTTTCCATACGCAATATTATTATTGCCAATATAGCTAAAAACTCAGGTGGTTCTCCTCAAAACTCATTGCTAAACTTGGCTCTGTGGGTAAAACGTCGTGATAATGATGAGGCCACAAAAAGTGCCATTGAGGCTTTATATTATATTTCCGATTTGTTGGAAAAAAGATAAAATAGTGCTTTCGCAAAAATAGATAAGCTCTTGTTTTTCTTTAGGTGATTGTCCCATAAACAAGTTATAGATTGCTTCATTAAGCATAGTTTTCCGGTAATTTCAAATGCACTGATATACTGAGGCCATAATGAGTAAAAATAAAATTGAACAAATAAAAGATAGTTTTCAGCAAATAATCAAAGAAGCAAATATCCACAGTAAAAAGCAGCAAGCCTCTTTTACCGGTTATTTAACGGCAGATGATGCAGAGAATAAGCTTTTAAATAATAAGGATAATCTTACTAAAAAAGGGAAAAATAAATCAATCCAAAAAAATAAGAAAATTAATTTATTGCATAAAACTTTTGAAATTAAACAGGATAAGAAAAAAAATATTAAAGAAAAAAATGATGAAGCCCATGTTTGTACTAAAAAACCAAGCAAAAAATCCGAGCTTTGTCATAAAAACAGGTCTAAATTAAAAAGACAAGTTGGGCAATCAAGTTTAAAATCTTTTATTTCTGTTGTTGATAAAAGGGTTGATTTAAAACAGTTACAAGGGAAATCATTACTTTGCCTTGGTGGGGTAAGAAGTGGCAAAAGTGACTTTGCACTTGGTTTTGCCAATATGTTTAAGGGTAAAAAAGCTTTTATTGCTACCATGCAAAACTCATTGACCTTTCAAGAAGAATCAGAAAATCAAGAAAATGGATTAAATAGTTCTGCCAATAATACTTTAAATTTAAATAAAAATATAGAAAACAATGATGGGGATGTTATTGGCTTTTTAGCTGTGAATCAAGATGAACGAGTAATGGAATTGCATGATGAGGTTAAAAATACCTTTAGAATTCATACCTTACTGGATAATGATGGTCAAAAAACAGCCAATACCAATAATGATGTTCAAAATAATTTTGAAGCACCTATAGTGGCAGGCGAAGCAGTAGAACGTGAAGATGTTGCAAATCCTGCTACAGATGATTTTAGTTTTGAACTTGATGAACGAATTTTAAAGCATCAAAAGGCAAGAGACGGAAATTGGATTACAATAGAAGAACCGTATAATGTAACAGATGCTTTGGTGAAGGCTAAAAAAATGTCTTGCAGTGTGGCTTTGATTGATTGTATAACCCTTTGGATTTCAAACTTAATGCTTCAAAATAAAACAGATGAAGAAATATTTGAAAAGATTGAAGAGTTGGCAGATAAATTAAATAACCCTCCCTTGCCTGTTGTCATGGTTAGTAATGAAGTGGGGCTTGGAGTTGTTCCTGATAATGCCATGGCCAGACGTTTTCGTGATTTGCAAGGTAAAGCAAATCAAATACTTGCCAAGGACAGTCAAATGGTTACTTATGTGGTTAGTGGTTTACCCTTATTGTTAAAGGGTAGAAGTTAATAAGATTTCATCTAAATTTTTTAAACGACCTTATAATTAAGGATATGCTGATTAATTAGGTAAAAAATTTAAAATTTATTTTTGATTTTTTAGATTTATTTAAAAATAACTTCTTGGGAAATGCCTTGGTTTATTTTGTAAAACTAAATTGCTACTAAGGTATGTTCACTGACTTTCCCTCGAAAATAAATCAGTGTTTCTAATATATCAGGTCATTAGATTATAATATAAAAGGAGTTCCTAAATGGAATTCAACGGTACACAAAAAATTGCAATTTTGCTTTTGGCCTTGGGCGATAAATTTGCTTCTGATGTATTCAAACGTATGGAAAGAAGCGAAATAACAGCAATATCAAAAGTAATTATGGAACTTGATTATGTTTCAAAGGAAGATGTGGAGTCGATTTTAAGGGAATTTCATTTTGCCTTGGTTGATGGGCTTGATGTGGTTTCAGGTGGACAAGATGTATTAAAGCAAGTTCTTTCTGCTAATTTAGACCCTGAAACAGCCAAATATATTTCCGATGCATTAAATATTGAAACCGGTCCCATACCATTTCAAGAGCTTGATAGGGCCAATCCCAAATTGCTTGCTCAATTGCTTAGAAATGAGCATCCTCAAACCTTGGCCCTTATTTTAGGGCATTTGCAACCGGAGCAAGCTTCCAATTTATTATTGCTCTTGCCTGCTCCTGTTCGCCCTGAAATTCTGATGCGACTTGCCAGACTTGAAGCTGTGCCGGAAGAAATGCTTTTGGATGTTGATAAGGTCTTGCAAAGTCAGCTTATTGCCATGGGTAGTAAGGAAGGTAAAAAGGTTGGCGGCAATATTTCTGTTGCTGAAATCCTTAACCAAGTTGATAGGGCTACCGAAGAAGAAGTCTTGGCTGAAATTGAAGAAACTTCATCTCAAATGGCTGAAGATATCAGAAATCTTATGTTTGTGTTTGAAGACTGTCGCTTTATTGATGATAAAGGAATCAGAGAGTTACTTAAAGAAGCCAATAATGATGATTTAACCTTGGCGCTCAAGGGTGCTTCCGAAGAGCTTAAAGAGATGTTGTTCAAGAATATGTCTGAGCGTGCAGGTGAAATGATTAAGGAAGAGCTTGAATTTATGGGGCCGACCAAGTTGTCCGATGTGGAAGCTGCTCAGCAATCCATTGTTAAACTTGTGCGTCAACTTGAAGCTCAAGGTAAGCTTGTAGTTTCACGTGGAGCCGGAGGTGAGGTTTTTGTCTAAGCCAATTAAAAAAGGTACAGTCTTTATTGGGCCTGACAGCCAAAGGGAAGTTAGCATTGAAAAACTTTTGCAAGAAAAGAATGCTAAGTGGAGTACTGAGACCGAAGCTAACTATTTTGACAACATACGCAATAAGGCAACTGCCAAAGTGCGAGCCATGCTTGTGCAAGCTCAAAAACGTGGTAATGAAATTATTGAGCAGGCAGAAAATAATGCAGGTGATTTGCGTGAAAGGTTGCAAGCAGAAATAGAAAAAGCTGAAGAATATACTCAAAAAGCCAAGGCTGAATATGAAAATGCTTTTCAAAGGGCCAATCAAGATGCCCATAGGAAAATGAAAGAGCAGCTTGAAGCTGAAAAAAGACAGCTTGGTGAAGGGACTGCTGTTGTGCTTTTATCAATTCATGAGCAAACCAAAAAGATTTTTGAAGCATGGAAAGATGATTTATTGCAACTAAGCCTTGAGGCAATTAATGTGGGTACAGGCTGGATAGCCGACAGCCAAAGAAAAGAAATTTTAACAAATTTACTTTTTGAATCCGTTCGCAAGCTAATTGAAAAAAAAGAGTATATCGTTAGGGTAAATTCTGTGGACGGCGATTTGGTAAATCAAGTTTTGGAAAATTCCAGAGAAAAATCTTGGACTGTTGAGATTGATAATGACCTTGAACCCGGAAGTTTGGAAATTGAAAATTCCAATGCTTTTATAAAAAATAATAGCAAGGAAAGAAAGGAATTTGTCCAAGGTATTTTGGATAATTTGATTTTACCTCCAAGATCCGAAGAGCAATATTCCCAAAATGTTACAGATACTTTAATGTCTGAAATACAAAAAAGTCCTTTATTGAGCAAGGTTACAAGTGATGAACAGGCTGTTGAAGACGAACAGGCTCAACCTGACTTGGAGGATTTTTATCAAGAACCTGTGCAAACTCCCGAACAAACGCATGAAAGTGAACAAGAGCAAGTTCTTCAAACCACAGAAAAGCATTCATCTGATGGACAAGAAGTTCAACCTGACTTGAAAGATCAGGACATTGAATCCCAAAAAAATGAATCTCAAGACATAAAATCGGAAGAGACGGAAAGTAAGAATGATATTGCACCCGATCTTGCTTCTGAGCTGGAAATGTTAAAACAAAGTGCCTTAGAGGATCTTGGCGAGCCTGAACCAAGAGAACAAAATCCGCCCCTGGTGGATCCGGTTGTTGAGGCAGAAGACATAGTTAATACATTTTTAGATAATTTAGAAGATGATTTGCCTCCTGTTAATAATTCCATTGATAATTTTAATGATGATGAAAATTCTTTTCCCAAACCGCCTGAGCAAGAAGAACAAACATCACAGCAGGATCAATCAAGCAGTGTGAAAAATGAAGCTTCCAAGAAAAATGATGCTCAAGCGGAAATTGATTTGGATAATGATTTTAATGAATTGCCACAAAACTTAGCCGATGATTTATTGGCTGAAATGGGTTTTGACCTAGATAATAAGGAATAAACATGCCATTTGATCCCAAAACTTGCTTACACTTATTAAAACAGTCAAATTTAATAAATACCTTTGGAAAAGTGAACAAAGTTGTAGGTTTAGTTGTGGAAGCAACAGGACTGAAAGCCAGTCTGGGAGATGTTTGCCATATCATTCCTGAAGCTCCCAATGAAAACCCCATTGCCGCTGAAGTTGTGGGTTTTCGTGATGGAAATTTATTATTTATGCCCTATGGCGAAATGCGTGGGGTCAGACCGGGAAGTTTAATTCAAAACTCTAATTTGCCTCCCCTTTTTCCTGTAAGCGATGATATGCTTGGCAGGACCCTCGATGCCTTTGGCAATCCCATTGATAAACAGCCCCCCATTATTCCGACAAATATGATACCAATTTATGCCGAACCGCCGGCTCCTCTTGATCGCCCTCGTATTGATAGCCCGCTTGATGTGGGAGTAAGGTCCATAAATGCTTTGCTAACCCTTGGTAAAGGGCAAAGAATCGGAATTATGGCCGGTTCAGGAGTGGGAAAATCCACATTAATGGGAATGATGGCACGTTATACAGAAGCCGATGTCATTGTAATGGGGCTAATTGGCGAACGTGGTCGAGAAGTTCTTGAGTTTATGGAAAGAGATCTTGGCAAAGAAGGTATGGCTAAATCTGTTATTGTTGTGGCAACATCCGATCAGCCCTCACTTGTCAGATTAAGGGCAGCCTATTCGGCAACGGCTGTGGCTGAATATTTTAGAGATCAAGGTAAAAATGTATTGCTCATGATGGACTCGGTGACCCGTTTTGCCATGGCTTCACGGGAAGTCGGGCTTGCAACAGGTGAACCTCCAACCACCAAGGGCTATACTCCCTCTGTTTTTGCTCAGCTCCCTAGGCTTTTAGAAAGGGCAGGACGCTCAGAAAAGGGAACAATTACAGGTGTGTATACTGTGTTGGTCGATGGTGATGATTTTAATGAACCAATTTCAGATGCCGTTCGTTCAATTTTAGACGGGCATATTATTTTAACCAGAAATTTGGCTGATAAGGGTCATTTTCCTGCCATTGATGTATTAAAATCCATTAGCAGATTAAGAAATGATATTTGTGAAAAATCTTTAATCGTAGCCGGCAGAACATTAACTTCTCTTTTGGCTACGTATAATAATGCGGAAGATATGATTAATATTGGTGCCTATGCCAAGGGATCCAATAGGGAAATAGACTTGGCAATTGATTTTTATAGGCCAATTAATGAATTTTTAAGGCAGGGCGTTGATGAACCTGAAAATATTACCGATTCCTTTACAAAAATGTTGCAATTGGCAACTCAGGCAACGCAAAGTATAGAGGATAAAAATTAGTTCTAATAATAAAACTAGGAGTAAAATATGAAAGGTCTTTTTGGCAATTTTAATCTTGGCGGAATAGGTGATTCCATTCAAAATCTTTTGGGTGGAGGACAGGCAAATTCAAACCAAAATAACCAAAATAATCAAAATAATCAGGGCAGTAAATTTGGTATGGGATCCATGCTTGGGGCAACTGCTGTGGGTGGTTTATTGGGTGCTTTGTTTACAGGGGATAAAACTAAAGATTTTGCGGGTAGTGCATTAAAATATGGCGGCACAGCAGCACTTGGAGCTTTGGCACTGAATTTTTATCAAAAATGGTCACAAAAAAAAGCAGGTGCCAATCAAAATCAACAAGTTGCACAAAGTCCTGTGCAAAACCAAGTTGCAGCTCCTACTCAAAATCCTGAAGGTATTGAAATGAATAAGGAAGAAGAGCAAATCACTTTAATTCTCTTGGAAGCCATGATTTTTGCTGCCAGAGCTGATGGGCATATTGATGAACAAGAAAGTGCCACCATCCAAAAAACTGCCGCTACTTTATTTCCGGATCAAGAAATGTCCTCTGTTATTAATGGCTTTTTAAATGAACCCGTGGATCCTGTTGCTTTGGCCGCTAAAGTTGATGACCCTGAAGAAGCACGTGATTTATATCGTCTTTCTTGTGTTGCTTTGAAAATTGACTCATATATGGAAAGAACTTATCTTGATGGGCTTGCAAAAGCATTGACCATTAGTGATGAAGAAAAATTTAATCTTGAAAAAGAAGCCTTACAAATTCAAGAAGCCATGCAAAATAGTTAAGGCATTATTCTTGACCATAATATGTTTCTTTAGTCGACGCCCACGTCAATTCTTTTTTGTGTTTTTTGAGAGGGAAAACCATGTTTTTTTGAAAAAAACAAGTTTTTCCCCCTCAAACGTAACTGCTTCCCCCTTTCCTTAAAAAACAAATTTCACATGTTGTTTTACATATACTTTTATTTTTTTGAAAGTAATTTTTACAAGGGGATTGACGTGAGTCGATTATTTAGTTTATCAGGCATTATTATAGGAAAAGTCCCAAAATAAGTATTCGTATTTACTGCAATTAATCATTATTTCTTCTAAATATTTATATTCTTCTTCGCAAATATTTGCACAAGCTTTATCCAGCATATTTAATAGATTATTTTCCATTTCTTCATATTCTTTTGATGAATATTCTTTGATCCAATGTCCATAAAATTCATGATTTATATCGCCGCCATTTTTTATAACATGTCGACCTATATAACCATAGCTGACAGCGCAAGCCATAACTGCAACCAAAATGTCAATGATTGAGCCATTTTGCCCTATGGCCTGCATATAGCTTGTATATGATAAATTATCCAATTCAACCGTGGTATTACAAAGTTTTTCCTTTGAAATTCCAAGCTGTGTCAAATATCCCCTATGAACTTCCATTTCACCGTTTAAGATAATATTTTGCATGGAAGCAAAAAATGCCATGATTTCTTCTTCTTTGGCTTTTTGAACCCCAAGGGCAAAAACCTTTGTATATTCAAGTAAATAAAAATAGTCTTGAATCATATAATAGGCAAATTTATCTTTACTTAGGCTTCCTTTAATAATTCCCTCGATAAAAGGATGGGTATAATAACTATCCCAAATATCTTTTACTGCTGTAATTAATTTTTCAGAAACTTTCATAATTACTCCATTATAAATTTATCAACAAAAATTTCCTTGGGTGCAACTTGAGTTGAAAATTGCATGGGGCTTAACACGGCCGCATAGGAACCTGCATTGGTTATGATTATGGCATCACCTATGTCCAGTTTTGGTAATAGAACATCTTGGGCAACAATGTCTGCCGCTGTGCAAAGATTTCCGACCAAGTTGACAACTTCCTTTTCAGTACTTTTGGAATTTGTGTAAAGAGGAAAAGCATTTTTACAAGTAAAAAGAGGTTCGGTTGCAAAGAGTGTTTCTTCCTTGCTGTAGCTTTCAATTAATTTGGCAATGGACGGACGAACAAAGCCGTTCAAAGTATTTGCCAAGATTACAAATTTTTTGCCGTATGATGTCTTATAATCAAGAACCTTGCTGATATAAAATCCATTTTTCCCAACTAAGTAGCGACCTGTTTCAATATAAATCTTCATTTGTGGGAAGTTTTCCCTATGCTTTTTGATTAGTTCAATGGTTTTTTTACCAAGATTTTCCACATCAAGCGGACTGTCTTCCAAACTATAGGTAATTCCTATGCCTGAACCCATGTTCACAAATTTTAATGGGCTGTTTAATGCCTCTTGAGCTCTTGTAAGTAAATTGAAAAGATTTTCATAATAGGCATAAATAATATTAATGTTCAGTTCTTGACTGCGTGAATGAACATGTATACCCACAATTTTAACATGGCTAAGATTTGTTAATTGATTAATATTTTCAAAAAATTGTTGTTCATCAATACCGAATTTAGAGGCTATTCCATTGCTTGCAAAAAAAGTAAAATTGGGATTTAATCTTACTCCAATTTCTTTAACTATATTTTTTTCCTTGGCAATTTCTTGAATAAGATTAATTTCGTTCAAGCTGTCAGCAATTAATGTGCTTATATCAAAAGCTTTTTCAATTTCTGCCCTTGTTTTTCCTGGTGCGGAATATTGCAAACATTCAATAGGTACATTTCTTTCATGACTAAGCATGACTTCCCCAAGGCTTGCAGCATCTGCTCCAACATTTTTTGCGAAAATGGTGTCCAAAACTTCCTTATTTGGATTTGTTTTTAATGAATATAAAAAACAAATATCAGGAAAATTATTTTGCAATTTTTCAATGGATTTAATAATTCCATTTTTTTCATAAATGTAAAAGCTGTCATTATTTTCTAAATATTGACTTAAAATTTCTTGATTAAACATTTTTTTCTCCATAATTTTTTTAGAAAATATATTTTATCTTTCGGTCCAAAGCAAGCGTTTATTTTTAATTTTTAAACGACCGAGAGGTAAACTATTCCATGTTAATAAAGAATTTTTACATTTTAAATCGGTTAATATGCTTTGTCCGCTGAGTAAGGCTTTAATTTGTTCAACTCCTTTTTCATCTTCAAGCTCAATCCTTGGTAAATCAGAATAAAGTCTCATTCTTGGGGAGATTTGCAATTCATGTGCTTTGTTTACTTTACCCATGTACATTCCTTGCCAAAAAAAATCCGATTTTAATTGTTTTGCCAAGTTGGGAATGAAATGTAAGCTATCTTTAAAAATAGAAACACTACCAAAACTCAGAATTTCTGAACTTAGACCAAGTTCTTGTAATTGATTTTCTTTTAAAGCTTGCCCCCAAATTTGAACTTCATTATGCTCCGATGATTGACATTGGACTTGGTCAGAGTTTTTTTGCATTTTTGCCACAAAAAAACCTTGATTTTCCTTGATTTTTGGAGACAAACGCCAAACTTGCCCACAGTTTAATAGGGGATCTTCCAAGGGAAAATCAGGTAGGTTTGGCAAATCCAAGCAATTTAGTTCAAGCTCGGATTTGGCAAAAAGGACTTGTTTTTCATTTTCTTCAATATTTGTGGTGCAGGTTGAATAAACTAAAATACCACCGGGTTTTAGTAATCTATGGGCTTCTTTTAATAATTCCCTTTGTAAACGGATTAATGGTATGACTTTATCATCTTTCCACATTTCCATAACATTGGGGTTGCGTTCGATGGTTCCCCAACCGCTACAGGGCGGATCAAGCTGGATATATTCAAAAAAATCAGAGGGCAAGGGGAGTTTTTGTCCTTCATTACAACAAGTTCCGGTTTGAATTAAATTCATTTGTTGTAAATTCCGACGCAAAGTTGCAAGGCGTGAAGCCGATACTTCATTGCCCAGAACAAAACCATTTTTGCCCACAAGCATTGCCAGTTGGCTTGTTTTACTGCCCGGACTTGAACACATATCCAGCACAAAGCTATTTTTTGGAGGATTTAATGCCAGAGGGGGAAGCATGGAAGCTCTGTCTTGAATGTAGATTAATCCAAAAAATGCGGCCAATGAAGATCCAAGAGGAAAGGGTTCTGTTAAAAGCCTATAGGAATTATTGATATAATTATCTTCCACAAAGGCAAATCCCTGTGATTTTAACAAATCTTTCACGGTGTCAATTTCATTATCAGCACATGTTAGGCGAAAAGTTCGTAAATATTCTGTCATTATTTTTATACTCAAGTTAAATATGGTTGAATTCTATAGAATTTTTATTGTTAAAATAATATGTTATATTAATAAAATATGAACAATTTAAGAAAAATTTCTAACTTGCCAAGCAAAGAAAAAAAAGCTATATCAAGAATCAAGTTAGTTTATAAAACTAAACTTCAATAAAGTAAAACATAATTTTTGCTTAAGGAGATATTATGCCTCGGTTAATTTTAGCATTATTTTCATTCGTAATGTGCTTTGTCTTTACAGGTTTTGCAGATGCGGCAACCTATGCTGTTGCACCTTTTAAGGTCAATGGTGGGAGTGGTTATAATTATTTACAAAAAGCTGTGCCACCCATGTTTAGTTCTCGCCTTTTTACCGGCGGTCAATATGAGCCAATCAGTACTCAAGAAAATCTTTTAAATCAAAAGCCTGCTGAAACCAAAGAAGAAGCAGAAAGTCTTAGAAAAAGATACAGTGCAGATTATTTGATTTATGGTAGTATTACTATTTTGGGAAATAATGCCAGCATTGATGTTAGCGTGGTGGGGGCAAAAACCTATTGGCAAAAAGCCACTCAAAATAATATAAATAATTTGTTTAATGCCATTCAAACCCTTGCTGACAGCATTAATGCAGAAGTTTTTGGACAAGCGCCAAACCGTCCTGCTCCCACAGGTAACAGATTGCCTATGAATGATGGGATAATTGTTAATGAAACTAATCCGCAAGCCTCAAGCTATTTAAATCCCGAACTTCGTTACCAAGGAACAGAAACCAATAGAGGGCGTACCAAACCTTTGGAATATGCCTCTTATGGGTTTGAAATTGCTGACTACGATAATGACGGACAAAATGAAGTTGCCTTTTTAAACGCCACAGATATTAATGTTTATGAGTATAAAGGCGCAGAATTAGTGCAAATTGCAAGTCAAAAAATTGCAAGCGGAACAGAACCTATACGTATCAGATCCTTTAATTATAATGGAAATGACTTGATTGTATTTACAGGTCTTGATAAAAGTTCAAAAAATCCAAACAGTGTAATTTATAAACTTTCAGGCAATAAATTAACACAACTTGCCACATCCAATTATTATTTGGGTGTTCAAAGAATTAATCCTTATGAAAAGCCTGCATTGATAGGGCAAGGTGGTGACAAGACCAGATTTGTTCGCGGTGCTGTTTACAAAATGAATTTTAATGGCAGTAAGGTTACTCGCGGTGGGTCATTAAACTTACCAAGTAAGGCAAATGTATTTAACTTTAGTTGGTTACCCGGAGCTGAAAAACTTGGTGGCAATCATCTTTTGGTTATTGATGATAGTGATAAAATGCTTGTTTTTAACTCTGAAGGAAAGAGACTTTATAAAACTGACGATATTTATTCAAGTACAGGCGTAGGGGTAACAATAACTCGTGATATGACAGGCTTTACATCTAAAGCAGGTACTGAAGATTCATTGTTTTATTATGTGCCAATGCGTATAGCCATTGCAGACCTTGATAGAAATGGACAATATGAAGCCATAACCGGAAAACCTGTCAGTACAGCCGCAATTATATTAAATAACTACCGTACTTATTCTCAGGGTGAAGTACATTCCATGATTTGGGACGGTGTAGGAATGAATTTACTTTGGAAAACTCGTCGCATTAAAGGAACAATTGTGGATGTTGATATTGCTGATCCAAATAATGATGGGGTGATTGATTTGGTTGTTAATCTAAATACCTATCCCGGTACTTTTGGGACAGGAAAAATCAGAACCTTATTGGTTTTATATCCTTTGAATACAGATAATGTGGATGGTTCGGCTGTAAATTACAGTGAATAATTTTACTTGCAAATTATAAATAAAAAAAAAGAGGAATAGATATTCCTCTTTTTTTTAGCAAGAAAAAACAAAGGCAGTGTATTGCGAGGAGAGTTGGGACAACTCGACGTGGGAATCTCCCAGTTAAAGGCTGTCCCCATTAAAGGTTGTTTTAAGTTCCCGATTTAGCAAGGAGATTGCCACACTCGTTTCACTCGTTCGCAATGACACATTTTTAATTTTTTGTGTCGTTAACCGATAATTTTAATGACTGCCAATATTTATATTTCGTTGACCGATAATATTAACTATGCGATATATCAAGAAAAAAACTAAAGAGGTGTCATTGCGAGAACATGCCATTCAGATTTTAAAAATGTCGTAGTTATGGCATTATTTTCGATTTTAGATATTAAATAAAATATAAATAAATCAAAGTAGTTATATTGCTATTTGACAAAATGTTTTTTCAGGAAGGGGGGAAGCGATTGCTTACGTTTGAGGGGGAAAAACTCACCCGGCTTATGTCGAACAAAGTGAGACTAAGCGTCATGGATTAGTTCAAAAAAATGGGGTTTCTTCCCTCAATGCTTAATCTATTTAGGTAGAAAAATTTTGTCTTTCATATCAAACCCAAATTCATATTTAGGTTGTCTTGTTGGTGTAACAGGTTCTGATTCAGGTTGTTCATATTCATCAATATCATTATTGTTTAAATCTGTTTGGGGTAAACTTTCTTGTTCAGGTAATTGCAATAAGTCATCAATTTGGTTATCAATATTTTTAGCCTTATATTCTAAAGCCAGTTTATTGCTTTGTTCAACATAGGAATCAAATGTTTCACAAATAAATTTTGGGCTTAAACCTTGATCTTCCCAATAAAATCCCTTTGGGGTTTGGAGTTCATCAGTACTTAAAACAAGTCTGTCTCCTTCATAATTAAATACAGTTTGGGCATGGGCTTTGCCATAGCTATTTACACCCATGCTGAGCGCTTTATTATTATCAACCAAGGCAGAAATAAATACTTCCGAAGCGCTGGCAGTCAAACCATCTTGCCAAAAATAAACTTCATTAATATGCGCAAATTTACCGTTTGATGAGTAGCTCTTGTTTGTTTTTCTTGAATTGTCTTGATTGCGAGTAATTGCATTACCGATTAAACTGTTTTGGGGCAATAATAAGGATATACATTTTTTTGCATTCATTAAATTCCCACCGGTATTGCCCCTAAGGTCAATGACCAAAGGAAACTTTTTTATTTTAGCCAGATAATGTTCAAACTTCTCCACAGTATTATTGCTAAAATTCCAAAATCTAATTCTGGTAAAATTTTCATGTTCAATGAATTCAATATCGGGAGCATGGATTTTACCCCTATTCATATCCAAAAAAATAACACTGTTATCTCTTTTTACTCCAAGCACAACCTTTGTGCCTTCTTTGCCTAATAATAAGGCCATGATTTCGTCAAGACTATTTAGTTTAATATTAAAATCATCTATAAATTGAAGAACATCATTTTCTAAGATACCGGCTTTGTCGGCAATTTGATCAGGGTATGGCAGGCAAATATATTCACCTGCCTTATTTTTAATAATATTCATTCCCAGTCCGGAGTCAAAAACCTCTCTGAATTTAACTTTAAATTCCAATTCATTTTTATCATCATAGCTTGAATATTTATCAAAACTTAGTAAAAACTCACGAACATCGGACGGAAAAATTTGGCTTTTTTCTAAAAAATTTGTAATTGCCTCACTTTTTGGTAAATTTATACTTTTTTTTGAAATTGTTTCTGTAATATCGTTTATTTTTTGTTGCTCAAGTTGCACAAGCAAAGCTTCGGCAGATGCAACCGTGCAAAACAAACAAAAAATTATAAATTTAAAAGTGAGGCGTTTTACCATGTTTTACTCCATAAGTAATGCTTGCATATCTTTTTCTAAACTTGCGTATTCAGCATTTAATTTTTCAAGATAAAGTTTGCGAGCATTCACATCAACAGATTGCTTGGCCAACGAAGCTTCTTGTTCAATTTGCATCATTCTTTCTTCTAAGGCAGATAATTTACCTTTACCGGCGTCACTGTTTGGCTTTATATCTTTTAATTTATCTTTTAATGCCACAATGTTACTTTCAAAAGCATTTAATTGCAATTGTTGAGATGCCACTAAGCTGGCCACATCATCTCGTTTTTCTTTTAAAACTGTTCCTTGTTCCAGCTCTGCTTTTTGTTCTGCTTCAATTGCAGACAAGATAGCTTCACGTTCAGCAGCTCTTTGATTATAGGTTTTGGGGCTATAGGAAAATAAACCGCCTTTGCTTGGGTCAGGGTCTCTGGCAACACAAGATGTCATAAGACCCAGCACAAGAATAGGTAAAATAATTTTAATTTTTGACATGTATTCTTCCTTTTTAATAGTAGTATTTAAATTTTATTAAATTGAAATAAGCATGGACATATTGGCTAATTTTGAAGATTCTTCCTTCATTTCAGCAATTTTTTGTTCCATTTTTTTAATTTCATGCTCAATAATATCTGCCTCACGGTTATTTTGACCTTCTCTGGCATCGGCTATAACAGTGTTTTGAATTTTAATTTCGTCTTCTATACCTTTAATATATTCAGATAGTTTTTCCTGTTGTTTGCTAATGTCTCTTTGGGTTGATTTTACGCTATTGGCACTGACTTGCTTATTTTTATAGGCTACAGCAAGTTGAGAAGATTTCTTTTCAAGTTCGGCAATTTCAGCTTTCATTTTGGCATTGTCGGCTGTAATTTGATTGTTCTTGTTTTGTGCATCCAAAATACAAGCATCTAACCATTCTTCACGACTGGCATATTCAGATTTTTTATTTGCAATATGCTTTCCGACCATGGCTCCGCCAACAGCTCCCACAACGCCGCCTATTGCCGCGCCAAGGGCTGTGCTACCTGTTAATTTACCGATTATAGCACCTATGCCTGCACCTGCAACACCACCAACCAGTGCTCCTTCCGTGGTTGTTCTGGTGCTGTCGTTTTGAATGTTGGCACAACCGGGCAAAATCAAGGCCATACAAAGTAATAATGGAATTAGTTTTTTCATAAAAGCTCCTTTTGATTGTTTAGTGGTTTACTTTAATGAAACACTGATTAAATCAGTTTTTTCATAAATTATTAGCTTGTACTTAAATAGTTTATTGTATGAATTAAAAAAAATCAAGAAATAAGCATTAAGTACATTTTTGCAAATTTTTAGTTGTTTTTACACTATTAACTTTAGTTATCAAGCTATTTAAAATTTGTTGATTATTCATCTCTGAGTCCGTCGGAAGCTTCAATTCTTAAAAGACGAACAGAGGCTGCAAGTCCTGCCACAATGGAAGCTATAATGGCCAAACCAAGTGCCAAAAGCTGATGCTCAAGGCTTAAATAACTTAAAATTTCACCGGGTAATGTAAAATCTTCTGCCACATAATTTATGTAGGTGGATCCGCCAAAGTGTAAAAGTAAGGCCAAGGAAAACCCTAATGTTGTAATGCTTATGCTGGCAGTTAACGGAAAAGCACAAAGGCTTGAGCCATGAATTCCAAGTAAGCGAAGAACTGCCAATGAACGGCTTTTCCTTTCAACGCTGGCATACAGAGAGGCCAAAAGACAAATTGTACCGCCAATTACAGCCGCACCCGTGATTAGGCCTATAATCAGAGTAAGATAATGATCCATTAGCTTTACTCTTTCAATTTCAGCAGCCTTGGTCTTTATGGTTAAACCACTACTTTCAAGTTGCTTTGCCAAAGTAGCAACATCGTCCAAAGATTTGGCATACATTCTAAATCTGGAATAATCTTGTCGCCCAAGCATCATTTCCACTTCATTTTGTGCATTGGCACCGGCTTCAAGTTCACGCTCAAACAATAAATTTAATTTACCTATTAAGCCGGGGGAGACATAGGCCAAATTATCGGGGACATTATTATCACCAACCACAGTCAGCGATAAGTTTATTTCTTCACCGTTTGGTAATATGAAATTTGAATTGGTAGGATTTTCCTTAAACATTGAGGCATTATTGTTTGAGGTTATAATATATGCCGGGCTATGCTCTAAATCTTTCCAATTTTTTAAACTTTGTTGCGGTAAAATATCGCCAAGGTTTTGTGGATAGTTTTTTAGGTGAAAATTATCGCTTTCCCAGTAGGGGGTGGTATTTAGAGTTAAATCCAAAGTATTTGCTTGATTTGATAAGCTAACCTCTATATCTTCTTGGTTTTTTCCTCCATGGGGAATCAATATGGTATTTTTACCACGCAAAACATTTTGCAAATCCTTTAGTTTAAAAGCACTGATTGGATTATTTCCTGTGCTTAATTCATAGGCTAAAAAATCATCTATATTTTCAATTTGTGAAAGTTTAATAAAGCCTGTACGCTGCTTTATTCTTGCCTCAAGAATGGGGTCAAGCTTTTCTTTTGTGAGTAGTAATGCAGAATAAAATACCGGATATGCTAAGGACTTATCTCCGGGCCAGTCATAAATTTCAACTCCGAATCCATCTCTGAACTCTTCCATTCTTTCTAAAATTTCAAGGGGAACATAGGCTATGTCACGTCCTGAAGCTTGTAGTGGTAAAATGTCTATGACTTGTAATGCCCTTGAAACACTTTCAATGCCTCCACCTTTTCTTTGTCTTGAGATAAACACTTCAATACTATCATTTTTTTGAATATTTAACTTTTGGGCAAGGGAAGTGCTTAAAATACAATTATCACCCTCGGGAATTGAAGTTCCATAGCTTTTTAATAGCCAATCTCCCTTGGCTGTTGGCTGCATGTCGGCTTTTATTTTTTTTCCTTCATTTACCTTTTGAAAAGTTCCGCTAACTCCAAGTTCACGAGTTTTGGGAACCAAAAAGGCAACCAAATCATTGGCAGACCATTCTTCAAACCATGCTTTATTCAGTTTTACGCTTCCTTGAAGGATTATTTCCATATATGTAGGGTCATTAATCATTCTCTGGCGCATAACTTGTACAACTCCATTTTTTAATCCAAAAAAAAGCAATAAAGGAAGTGCAATGGAGGCTACTGTTAAAACTAAGCAAATGGTCATTCTTGCGTCATGGCGTAAATCTTTATATGCCATCCAAATAACTGAACAAAGTTCACGCATATTAATCTCTTTTTGTATGATGAAATTCAAAATGTGGCAGTAAAGTTGAATGTACTTCACCATTTTCTAAGGTTTTTACTTCAAACTCTGCCCAAGTATTAACATGTTTTTTCATAAGTTCTCTGTCATGACTGACAATAATGGCAGCCGTATTACTTCCCGAAACTATTTGTTTAAACATGGTACAAATATTTTCTGCGGTATCACTGTCAACAGCGGCCGTGGGTTCATCTGCAAGCACAAGGGAGGGGCTATGGATTAAAGCCCTTGCAATTGCAACTCTTTGTCTTTGCCCGCCTGATAAATGTTGTGGTTTTTTGTGGATTTGATTTCCAATGTCTAAGATATCCATTAGGTTATCAAATCTTTGCTTTAATTTTTTACCACTTATTCCTATAAGGTTTGCAGGCAATAATATATTTTCTTTTACATTTAAAAAAGGTAAAAGTCCGCCTGATTGTAAAACATAACCCAAATGTTGCTTGCGAATTTTGGCAAGTAAACTTGGTTTGGCATTGGTTAATACAGTGGTGTCACCCTGGGTAGATAAGGTGATTTTGCCACTTTGTGGTTCTAAAATCAGAGCCAAAATATCTAAAAGAGTTGACTTTCCACAGCCACTTTGCCCAACCACAGCAACAATATCTCCATGCTGAATATCTAAGCCGGGTATATGCAAAGAAAAAACAGCTCCATTTTTTTCTCTGATTAAATTTATATTTTCTGCCAATAATTGCATATGAAATTTATCTCCTAAAGGAATAGATATTATTCCAATTCGAGGGGTAAGAGCATTCCATTTTTTTTAGGGAAACTATGTTTTGGAAAAATGGTAAAATTTATCAGATTTAAAAAATCTGATAAAATCAATGTGTTGATAATATTTATGATAAATCATATTTAAACAAAACTATGAAGATAAAAACTAATTATGTATAGACTTTTAAATAATTGAAAATAATTTTGTGTAAGTAAAGAAAAATTATAATGTTAGAAATAAGAATAAATTAGTTTAAAGCAGGTGTTTTCATGAATTTCAGACAATATAAAAATTATTATAATACTATTTTAAATAAGATAGTTAGTTAAAATAATATTATAATAAAAATTAAGCTTGAAAAAATTCAAGCTTAATTTTTATTATTGTAATATTTCAATACTGGAATCTTGATTTAATTTTAATGCATTGATTCCGGTAAAGTTTAGATTTTTATAAACTATGGAAGTTTTGTCTTCTAGGACTACAGTAATATCCCAACCATCGTCACCGCCCGCTATATCCAAGACCAAGCCTTCACCTGATTTTAATGTGTTATTTAAAATATTTGCTTGGTTATTTTCATTTGTGTCGGAAATAGAAAAACTTTGAAAGGCAAGAGGGGTTCCGTTATACACTGTAAGTTCACGAGCCATTGTATTTTCAAATAATAAAAAAGATAATGAAAAAATAATGGTTAGAGTAAAAAATATACGTTTCATTTTCTCTCCGAAATAGAGGTATTTAAATTTTATAAAATAATAATCTAAATATACATTGGCTGATGCAGAAAGTCAAGCCTTATTTGTTATTGGTTCAGGGCTGATGCACGCCATTCCGGTTTTAAAAAACCATAATTATGGCATGATTTTTGATTTTAGACATTAAATAAAATATTAATAAATCAAAATAGTTATATTGTTATTTGAAAAAATGTTTTTTCAGGAAGGGGGGAAGCAATTGCTTACGTTTGAGGGGGAAAAACTCACCCGGCTTATGTCGAACAAAGTGAGGCTAAGCGTCATGGATTAGTTCAAAAAAATGGGTTTTCCCCTCAAGAAAAATTAGATGTGTTGACCCTGGTTATTTATTTTATTATTGACCACTATTTTGATTGTCCACATTGTTCATGGCATCAAAAACTGTGGCATTTGGATTTTTGGAACAATATGTAGTTATAGATGAAATTAGTTTGGAAAGCCATTCATCGGTAAGGATAGTGTTTTCGCTTAATGCACTTTGGTAACCGTCAATCCAAAAGATAAAGTTTAGTTTCTCTTGGTTTGTTGAAACATTGTAATCTTTACAAGAAAATGCTGCCATGTCATATTCATTGGCCTTAGAAATACTTACATTTGAACAAAAAAATGTTGCAATAAAAAAAAGTAATAAAAATTTAATTTTCATGTTATTTCCTTTCATAATGAGTTATAATGTTTCAAAGTAATTACCGATTAAAATTTAAAATGCTTATTTTTATAAAATTTATATGTTGAATTTCATTAAATTAAATATTATTTTGCCAAAAAGTCAAGTTTTTTTATTAATGATATCTGATTGCATTTTATTTAATTTTGTAATAGTCTCTTATCAGAGATTTTTAACCTGCTAAATTAAGTTAATATCATATGTTAAGGGAATATTGATTATATTGGGAAAAAATATTAAAATTGTTTTTTCGACTTTTTATTTTTATTGAAATATTTGTTAAGGAAACGCTGATTAAATCTAAAATTTAAATTTTTTATGAAAATTGTACAAGCGTTTCCTTACAAAATAGATATGAAATGGCTATTTTGCATGCCGAAATGAGAGCAAAAACCACGTTTTTTGCGTACCCCATGGAACATGGGGGCGAATAAAGGCAGTGTGCCTTTCTGATTAATTCCGTTTACGGAATTAATCAGTGCTTTCTTAAATCATTGCTTTTATGAAAACTCTGATTGGGCAATTTTTTTGAAGATTAATTATTTTTTTTATGGAGTTATATTTATGTCTGTTGTATCAGCTTCTATGGCGGAAAGTATTGAAAAAGGTTCTATGATTAGGCAAATGTTTGAACTTGGCATTGCATTAAAAAAAGAATTTGGTGTGGATGCCGTTATGGATTTTAGTCTTGGTAATCCTGATTTACCACCACCACTTGTAGTTCAAAATGCCATGGGTGAACTTTCAAAAAATCTAAATAAGCCCGGTAGCTTAGGATATATGCCCAATGGTGGTTATGCTTGGGCTCTTGAGGCTTTGGCGGAAGATGTCAGTTGTGAGCAAAAGCTTTCATTAACAAAAGATGAGGTCATGCTAAGTTGTGGAGCGGCCGGAGCAATAAATTCCTTTTTTCATTCCGTGCTTGAGCCAAATGATGAAGTTATTGCCATAGCACCTTTTTTTGTGGAATATACTTTTTATGCAAAAAATCATAATGGTAATTTAAAAGTTGTTAATTGTAATTTGGAAAATTTTGGACCTGATTTTAACGCAATTGAAAATGCAATCAATGAAAAAACCAGAGTTTTAATTATTAATTCTCCAAACAATCCAACAGGTAAAATTTATAGTATTGATGAATTAAAAGGTATAGTTGCCATTTTGGAAAAAGCTTCCGAAAAATATGGACGTCCGATTTATTTACTTTCTGATGAACCTTATCGTTTTTTAGCCTATGATAATGTTGAAGTTCCTGCTGTTTTGCCACTTTATAAGTATGCTGTTGTGGTCAGTTCATTTTCCAAAAAATTTGGAATTGCAGGTGAAAGAATCGGTTACTTGGCAATATCTCCCGAACTTGAAGATAAAAAACTTTTAATGGCAGCAACAACCATGTCAAATCGGGTTTTAGGTTATGTCAACCCACCTGTTGTCGGACAATATTTAATGAAAGCGGCACTTGGTTCTTCAACGGAACAAGCTCTTGAAATTTATGCTAAAAGACGTAATACTTTCATTGATATATTGGAAAGTGCCGGGCTTGAATTTATACGCCCGCAAGGCGCATTTTATATTTTCCCCAAGGCTCCAAATATGGACGATCAAGGCTTTATCGAAGCACTGCGCAGTGAAAAGATTCTGGGAGTATCGGGAAGTGGTTTTGGTTGCCCCGGGTATATCAGGCTTTGTTATGCCGTGGAGGATAAAGTTATTGAAAAATCACGTTATGGATTTAAAAGAGCTGTTGATTTTATGAAAAAATAATGTTGATAGTTACTATATAATAGATATGATAAATTAGTTAAAACTGAAAAAACTCCATGCAAATTTTGTGTGGAGTTTATTTTAAAAAATAAAAAACTTTAAAACTTGCGATTATTTTTTATAAAAAAAGTACTTATGCAAAGGTTCAAAAATTGGAATAATTATGTTAGATTATAAGGCAATAGAACGCATACGAATATATCTTGAAGGTAATTTTAAGGAAGACTTTGAATTTTCAGGAGAAGAAAGAAGGTTTGAAATGCTTGAATTTCTGGATCAAGTTATGGAACTTGGAGAACTTGCCGATTTGGTTGCCACTGAAGTTATTTTTAAGGGAAAACTTGGAGTTTTGGCAGGAATGACTCAAAATGAACAATAAATGTAAAAAAGCACTGATTAAGTTTTTTTGGGGAAAACTTTTTAGGGTGTGTTTCTAAATTATTTAACGTTATAATAAAGAGTTACTTTATTTATG